>NZ_JAZTZI010000017.1:0-28851 GCF_045637405.1 Anaerovibrio sp. | reverse complement strand
AGGATGAAGTTCGCCGCCGTACTCCTTCAAGAATATTTTCTGATATTTCTTATATGATGGATCCAGAGGCTTCTCCTTTGGGCAATGAATACACCAAAAATCATCCGCCTGCTGTGGTACTACCACTTTATAGCCGTGACGCCACATTTCCATGGACTGGGCAATTTCATAAAAATGCCAGCCGTTAAATAAATCCTCCCGCCATGGCAAATCCACCTGGGTGGCAAAGAGCAATCCATCTACGGCTTCCACATCCACATAGGCTCCGTCAATATCCCGGCAGGTGCTGTCCACCACACTTTCCGCCTCACAGGCGTGCAAAACCCGTCCAACAGTGCGCAGGCCATCCCACCAAATACCACTCTTGGGCAGCTTGCGGGCACCAATAACCCCCAAAGCTCCAATGGCTTTATCCTTAAATATATTGAGCAAATCCCCAATAAAATTCTTGTTGGCAATAAAGGTATCCTGATGAATATACACCTTGTATTTTGCATCCGTCTGCTTCATACCCATGTTGTAGCCATGGCACATGGACTTTGCCCCCCGTACAGGTATAAGCTCCACCTTCATTCCTTCAGGCACCTTTAAATTATTAATATACAGCTGGCACTCCCCGTACCAGTCCTCCTTGTTTACACAGGTAATAAAGGCAATCTTTTGTTCAGGAGGGATATACGCTGTAGCGGCGGTCTCTGTTAGTATTGCCTTATTTTCTGCTGGATACTCTGCTGCCATTTCCACGGAATTCTCCAGTTTTTTTTCCGCTGAGCCTTCTTCACCGAAAGGAATATACGGCACATCCACAGCCTTTAAAAAGGTATCTGCCCATTCCCCATGGCCCATCCGATAAAGCTGAAAAACAAAGCTTTCTGCAAAGGTCTTTCTATGAATAATAGCCTGCTTTACAAAATCAGCCACATATTCCGGAAAAATCATATTTCCCTCAAAGAGCTGCCACAGCTTTTCTGCATTCTCAGCCACATCAATGCCATATTCTATGCGGCGGAGGCGATTGGACAGCTCCCGACGTATTTCCTTGGTATAGAGCTTTTTCAGGGCAATTATCTCCCCAATGGATTTGGTGGCCTGTACCATCCATGTCCGCACCCCTAAATCGTTGGAATGATTTTCAAACCCCATATTTTCAAGTTTTCCAATGAAATCCTTATCCACCTTGGAACCGTCATCAGCAGGCAAAAAACAGGCGTCCTTATAAAAGGAGGCCGCTAAAAGGGACAGCATTTCGTCCCGGGTAAATACATGGGTGCATACGTGGTAAAAATGTCCCTCCATCAAATCGCGGATATTTTTCCAATACCGGGCATTGGTAAAGGAGGTTAAAAGACATCCCGTGTCCTTTAAATAAAGTCCCAGCCCAGAAGCAATATCCTGGGGATTCCAGGCCTCCAAAAAAAGCTCCTCTCCTAAAATTATATCAAAAAAATCTTCCTCCAGAGGCAGCTTCTCGCCGAGATAGTTCACTGTAAACCAGCGAATATCCATATTCTGAAATTGTTCATCCCGGGGCAAATCCTCATCTGCCGCCACCACAAAAAGCTCCGCCCGGGGCATAAGTGAGCGAAGCTTATAAATATATTCCACATTTTCAATAAGAAGAACCTTAAGTGGCTCCTCCGTTTCATGTATAAAATTAAGTAAACAAAGTGCCTTTTCTTCAGTCATTTTTTCTACCTGATAATCATACCGGCTAACTAAATCTTATCCAGCAATTCTTATGATTTGTAACTCATTAATTATTTCGTGGCCATCAAGGAATGGTACAGCTTCTCCACCTGGGCAGCATATCCCTGTTCATCCATCAAAGGAGAACTCTTCACCATATCCCTCAGCTGAAAACGCAAATCTCGCAGGATATCCGGATTATTGCCCAAAGTCGCAGCAATTTCCACATATTCCTCGGCATTATCCGCAGCCATATCCCCAAGGCCCACGTTCATCAGCATACTATATCCAAAACGCTGTCCCCGGCTATCCCCATACAGGCTTACCACAGGAACACCCATGTACATGGCCTCAAAGGTAGTCATTCCCCCAGTATAAGGAAAGGTATCCAAAGCTATATCCATATCACCATATTGGCTAAGATAATCATGGCTAAAAGGACGAAGCTCCACCCGTCCCGGTGATATGCCACATTTTTCCAGCCGTTTTTCCATATAATCACGGCCGCTTTCACTGTCGAACAGCTTATGCTTTAAAAGGAGTCTGCTATTGGGCACCTTATTTAAAATACGCCCCCAAAGCTGAAGCATATCATCCGTTACCTTGCTGAAATTATTAAAGCAGCCGAAGGTTATAAAGCCATTTTTCTTACACGGAGTTTCCGTAACCTCAGGCATTTTTTTAAACAAATGGAAACAGAAATGGCTTCCCTTGACGGCTAAAAGGCGTTCCACATAGGCATCCTGCTTTTCAGCGGTACAGCAATACTGGTCTCCCAGTACATAATCCACGGCCTCCATACCGGTACTTCCCACCCAGCCAATGGCTGACAGCTGAATTTTTGCCGGCTTGTAGGCCAGAACCGGCAGCATATTATTTGAGGTATGTCCCCCCAAATCCACCAATATATCTATTTCATCAATATAAATCTGACGGGCGATTTTGTCATGACTCCAGCCGTATACCTGGCGCCACACATCAGCTTTTTCACGGAAGGCCCTGGTTACTGAGTCCTCACCCTTATTTCCGCAATAGCAGAAAATCTGGAATTCCTTGCCATTGGCTTTGTCCACCAAAGGCCACAGCAACGAGGACACAGGATGCTGCTGATAGTCGCTGGAAAGATAGCCTATGCGAATGCGATGATGGTTCCAACGCTTCTCAGAAACAGAACCCACATCCCCCTCGGACAGCAACGCATCATAGCCTGAATAAAGGACACGCCAAAACTCCCTGTCCGTATTTGGCAGGGATGCCGCTGCAAAAATAGCATTACTGTATTCCACCAGCCGCTGACGCCAATCCTTTTCCGTCTCCACCGATTGCAGAAAGCTCTCCACAGCCTTATCTGCACGGCCGACGGTATTGTAGGCCTGTCCCAGCAGGCTGTACACAGTACCCTTTAATTCCGGCTCATCCTCACAGCCACTTTTCTCCAGCTGTTCCAATATGGACAGCTCACCCAGCACATCCTCAAGGGAGCGCTTGATATACGCCCCCAAAAGCTGTGCCTTGGAAACCTGAGAGCCCCCTGCATCCAGCAGAGCCCCCATGGCATTGTCCGCCTCCTGAAACCGCCCCATTTTCCATAGGTCATGAATCTTAATATAAAGTTTCCAGCATTCCTTGGTCATTTCCGCCATAAAATTCACCCATCACAAAATGTTTTCCAAACTAAACCGACGCCACCAGCTTCCCGCAGGCCTCAGCTATCTCCTTCTCCACAACCCCTGCCAATTCCTTGTTATCTGCACTGACACTAAGGTAAATCTTCAGCTTTGGCTCTGTACCGCTAGGACGCACCACAAAGGAAATATTGTTTTCCAGCTTAATTTTCAGCACATTGGATTTAGGAAGTCCATTCAGTCCCTGACTATAATCCTCAACCTTAACCACCTTCCTGCCGGCAAATTCATCGCCTTCACCAATTTGCTGACGGGTATGGTCCATAATGGCCTTCATCTTGGTCATCCCCGCTGAGCCGTCAAATTTATAGCTATGAAGAGTATTCAGGCAATATCCGTATTTAGCATACAATTCTGCCAGCTTATCCAAAAGGGATATGCCCTGACTCTTGTAGAAGCTGAACATCTCACAGATCATGTAGGCACCGTCCACGCCATCCTTATCCCGGACATAGCCACCGGTAAGGTAGCCATAGCTTTCCTCAAAGCCAAATACATATCTGTTTTCTTCTCCACGACCCTCCAAAATTCCTATCTGTTCACCGATAAATTTAAATCCAGTTAAAACATTTATCGTTTCCAGACCATAATCAGCTCCAATTCTATCTGCCATATCAATGGTAACAATGGTCTTTAAAAGAAGCGGGTTTTCGGGCATGGTTTCGTACTTTTTCCGCTGGGCACAAATGTAATCCAACAAAAGTAGCCCTACCTCATTGCCGCTAAGGAGCTGATAATCTCCATTTTTATCCTTCACTGCAATACCCACACGGTCGCAATCCGGATCCGTGGCCAGCATTAAATCTGCCCCCGTCTTACGGCAATACTCAATGCCTAAGGCCAACGCCTCCTTTATTTCAGGATTTGGATATGGGCAGGTTGGGAAGTTTCCATCAGGCTTTTCCTGCTCCTCCACCAAGGTAATATTGGTATATCCCTCTTCCCTTAGAATACGGGTCACCGGCTCAAGACCAGTTCCATTTAAAGGGGAATAAACAATGGACACATTCTTGTCTATGGCATCCCCATAAAGAACTGACTGTTTTTTTACTTCCTGCAGGAAGCTGTCGAAAACTGCTTCATCTATATAAGTAATTCTTCGTGACTCTAGGCCAATGTCAAAGGACTCGCTGTTCACCCCGTCAAAAATATCCACGTTTTCAATGGCTTCCAAAATTTCAGCTGCTGCTTTGGTGGTAATCTGACAGCCATCATGGCCGTAGACTTTATAGCCGTTATACTGGGATGGATTGTGGGATGCAGTTATCATAACACCGGCACTGGTCCCTAAATACCGCACAGCATAAGAAACAGTAGGCACTGGCAAAAGACGGTTCCAGATAAATACCTTCACTCCGTTAGCAGCAAAAACTCCAGCCGCCACCTTGGCAAAAAGCTCCGAATTTATACGGGAATCATAACCAATGGCCACACTGGCCTCATTGCCGTACTCTTTACGCAAATAAGCTGCCAAGCCCTGGCTTGCCATGGACACGGTGTGAATATTCATGCGGTTAGTGCCCGCTCCAATTACTCCGCGGAGTCCTCCTGTACCAAAGGCCAAATTCTTGTAGAAGCTATCCTCAATCATGGCCTCATCATACTGATGAAGCTCCTGCTGTAGACTGTCATCCGCCCTGCTGAGCCAACGCTCATATTCTGTTTTATAATCTCGTGTTGATGTCATAATAATCTTCCTCTTTGGTAATCGTACCATCCAAATCAAAAATAAATTTTATCATTATTTCCCCAACTCAGCTTCCGCCGCTTCCAAAGCCTTGGCAATGGTCACATCCATATCGTAATAGGAATATGTGCCCAATCGGCCGCCAAAAATCACCTTTCCGAGCTTCGCAGCCTCTTCCTTATAGCTGGCGTATAATGCACTGTTCTTCTCATCATTAACGGGATAGTATGGCTCGTCCCCCTTTTTCCACTCTGAAGAAAATTCCCTGGAAATCACAGTTTTCGGCAAATCATTACCTGCCTCATCCTTGCCAAATTCGAACCACTTATGCTCAATAATTCTAGTCCATGGAGTCTCCCGATCAGTATAATTCACTGCCGCATTTCCCTGAAAATTAGGCATATCCAACAACTCATTTTCAAATCTTACTGAACGATACTCCAAGGTTCCCAGCCTGTAATCGAAAAATTCATCAATTGGACCTGTGTAAATAATCTTTTCAGCCATCTGCTCATACTCGGAGCACTGCTTTAAATAATCCACTCCAAGGCGCACCTCAATACCCTCAAGGAGATTTTCTATAAGCTTGGTATAGCCACCTATAGGAATTCCCTGGTAAAGGGCATTGAAATAATTATTGTCGTAGGTGTAACGTACCGGAAGCCGCTTAATAATAAAAGCCGGCAAATCCTTGCAGTCCCGGCCCCACTGTTTTTCCGTATACCCCTTAACGAGCTTTCCAAAAATATCCCGGCCCACAAGGGAAATGGCCTGCTCCTCCAAATTTTTCGGCTCCCCCTTTATCTCCTGACGCTGCTCAGCAATTTTTGCCGCCGCTTCCTCAGGAGTCACCACACCCCACATTTTATTGAAGGTATACATGTTAAATGGGAGGGAATAAATCTCCCCCTTGTAATTTGCCACAGGAGAATTGGTGAAGCGGTTAAACTCCCCAAACTTGGTTATATACTGCCAAACCTTTTTGTCATTGGTATGAAAAATATGGGCACCGTACTTGTGGACATTAATCCCCTCCACCCTTTCGGTGTAAACATTGCCCCCAATATGATCCCGACGGTCAATGACCAGCACCCTTTTCCCTGCTGCCCTGGCCTGCTGGGCAAACACAGCCCCAAAAAGGCCAGAGCCTACTATTAAATAGTCGAATTTCATAAGATAATCCCTTCTATTAAGTCAACTCATGTACCATTTTATCTAGTAAGCTTTCCTGATAAAGAACCTTTTTACATATACTCATTTCCTGAACCAAGTGTACCAGTTTAGGATGCACAATGGAAGGCAGTTTTTTCAAGCGACCATCCGGCAAATCGGTAACTGCCTCTTTGTAATCCTCCACCGACATATGCCATAAATCCACGTTATCATAACGGGACAAAATATGCTGGGCTATACTAATACCTTCCGGATCCAAATCGCCAGCATAAAGGATTTTCGCCCCACTCCTGCCAAGACCATCAAGAATAGCCCAAGAGGCCGCCTTAAGCTGGCCATGAAACGCTATCAAGGGACGGACCTTGCCTATAGCTGTCAATGTATCCAGCAAAGCAGAAAATATTCCTGAATTTTCCACAATATAAACAGGTGTATCTATTCCACCTACAGGCTCTATTTTATGGGCCTGAATTATTTCCCGCAATGGGATGTTTAGCGGAGAAAAGGATTTGGCACTCTCCCGCCAATAGGCAATTTCTTCCCCGTTTTCCCTATAGGCCACCAAACCGTACACCGTGGCAAAATTTAATATATCGTCCCGAATAACACGATATTGATATAATAAGCTGGTTCGCTCATGAGCTGCCACTGGCACAGTGGAGCCACTGATAAAGGCCATGGCCTGTAGCAGCAGTCGTCCGGCGGGCTGGTCAAAATCAAAGGCATGGGGATTGCCAGTGGCCCGATTGGCTAATACTGGCAACCGTTCATATACATTGGTAATAAGATCAAGACCAGTTGCCACATCATTCAGCAGCTCAAAATTGTAATATAACACCCCTTGGGACAACCTTAACTGACCATTTTTAAGGGCATATAGCCATTTTGCAGCCAATTCGGAGGAATGGGCGTCCAAAAGCTGGTCAAGAATCAGCTGACGTTTATTATGCTGTTGTCGACGCTCTTCCTGCTTGCTTACAAAATTGTCTGGCAACAACGATAATATAAACTTCTGTAGGTCAATCCCCTCAAAGCGGGTTTTAGCCCAGGCACCGGAAAACTCCCGAAAGGACACTCTGCCCTGCCCCTTAATTTCACGCCGCAGAAAGGCCCCCAAATCCCGCTGTTCCCTGTCTGATAACTGACTTAGGCTGGCAATACCACCGAAATGGCCCAGACTACGATATTTATGAGAAAAGGACCTCACCAGCCTTAGGAGGACCGGATGGCTATTAAAATATTTGATTGCCTCTTCCTGTAAACCATCATCCATTTGCTGTATCCTCCACCATTACCTGCTTGGTATTGCCATCCCAATGGTAGCCCAACACCGAAACGTAATTGGCATTGAGAGGCCGGAGCAATTCATATATATTCAGGCTTGGCACCACATCATAATCCCCCCATATCGCCTGGGAATTCATAATGTAATTAAAGCCCATTTGCTCCACCAATCTAAACATATCCCGCATATTTTGCTCATCTACCCCGGCAAAGGCCTCATCCAGAGTAATAAGCCGCGGTGCATTCTTCCCGGCATCCAAATACCGGGAATAGGCTGCAGAAAACAGTGGCACATACATAGCCATGGCCTTTTCACCGCCACTAAGCCGGAAAAAGGCCTTATCCGTAAGCTCCCGTCGCTTTATTTGTTCTCCCTTATCATAATACAGACGGAATCTAAACCACTGGCGATAATCCAATTGCTCCTTCACAGAAGCCTGGAAGGCATCGGCATCCTTTTCCATGATTTCCGCCGCCTCACGGGCCTTTCTGATGCGGTAGGAAAAATGCTGCTCCAATCGCTGCATATCCTCTTCCTTCATCAGCTCCGGATCGCTGCGAAGCAACTCCACAAGCTCTGCCGTATCCAGCTCATCCTCGTCGTCGCCTATTAATGGCTTCCACTCCAGTCTAAACCTTAGGGCACTGGATGTTTCACTCTTATCCATAAGCTTATTCATCTTCTTTATCCAGTCCTCAGCACCATATATTCTTTCGCTGATGGTACGACCAATACTGTTGAGAATAATCTCCTGATAAATTTGCTTATCCTGCTCCGACAACAAATTTTCCTGCTCCAGCAAATGGTTTTTTAGCTGCTCCAGCTGCTCGTAGGGACTTAATCCCTTGCCACCTATATCAGTAACCGCCAGTTGACGAACGGCATGATCCCTTAGGGCTTCCCAAGGAGGTAAAAACTGTTGCTCCTCCTCAGGGGAAAGGGGAATAAATTCTCCCACATCATCCATGGCCTCCCGTAGAGAGAAGCGATATTCAGCAATTTCATCCCTATGCTGCGCATATTGATTTTCCACCCGTTGCGCCAACGAATGAAGGCTTTGGGTCGCACGACTTTTCTGACGGTCCTGAATTATTTTCCGCAAATCCTTCTTGTCCCCCGTAAAAAAGCCCCTTTGCAGCTCGGCCTGTAAAAGGTCATTCCACCTTTCCCTCAGCTGTCTATAAACAGTCTGATGCCGGGTCAAAAGATTTAACTCGATGGTAATATTGGTTTTATTCCTTTCGTTTTCCCCCTCCAACCTAGAGGCCGTCATCAGCTCCTGAGGTATTTTGCCCAACCGGGAAATAACCGCACTAATGCGGGCCTCAACAGCAGCTGCATCCATGACCTCCAGCTGTCTGGTCAAGGCCTCGATGGTTTTCTTTAACTGCAAAATAGTAGTTTCCTGATTTTTCAGCTCACCCTTCAATATATCCACTTCACCACTGACATATTCCACATCCTGCTTGTGCTGACTTAGCAGCTCTGCCGTATGGGCATAGTCAGCCTGCAACAGGGTTAGGCTGTTATATGCCTCCCCGTATTCATTCATAATGGCCAATGCTTCCTCATAGGCTTGGGCAGAAAATCCTAATGCCGTTTCTCCCCGCATTTCCGTTATATCCAACCGTTCCCGTCGCAGCTCCAAAGTTAGCTTTTTTTGCTGCTCATCCTTTTCCTGAAGGCGAAGCCGCTGTTGCTCTATTTCATTGGCCTTACCCCTGGACTTATCATAAAGCAGCTGGGCTTCTTGATGGGATGGAAATTCCAGCTTTGCCCGGACTAATTTTTCATTCTTCAGCAGCAGCTCCTGCTCCCGGCACTGTTGCCTGGTTAACTGGTCAGTCAGTCCAGCTATTTCCTGCTCCTTAGTCTCGATTTGCTGGCGACGATACCTTTCCCGGGCCTGCTTACCGATAAATAACGCCTCTGACCGCTCAGCAGCCCGTCCGGCAATGCTGCCCAGACAATAACCTCCCTTTTCCAGATTCAAGGCAGTGTCACCATGGGATGGATACAGATTATCATCCACCACAATACTGGACAGAATATCGGCAATACGGGCTGATGACAGACCGCTATCCCCGGGAACAGGCTCCAAATAATTAATCAGAGAATCCGCCAGCATGACCACTTCACCACTAAACAGCACATTGCCCCGCATATTATCCGGCAGTTTATTGGCCATTTCATTGGTTTCCAGAATAATGGCATTTAACAGGCCAGCCTCCAATAAAGCCGATTCCAGGCGTTCACGGACATGAGCCGGAACCTGGGACCGAAATTCCGTAGCCTCATACAAAGGTAGAAAGGCAATATTATTTTCCTTAAGAGCGGCTCTGGCCAGCTTATAAGCCTCACCTAGGTCCGGTTCCGCCTCCTTCTTCTCCTGCAGAAGGCGCAATTCCTCTCGCTCACTGGCTAAATTTTCTTCAAGATGCTGAATATCGGCCCGCATCTGGCCTATGGCACCATCCAACTCCCGCTGATGGTGGCTGAACACATCACTTAAATGCTTTTCCACCTCCAGCCATTGACTGGAGGAATACAGCTCCCGGAGACATCCCACCAACTGGTTTTCCTGCTCCCCAGTAAAGGAAATAACATCCTGCCAGCTGGTTTTCCATTCATAAAAAGCCTTAATAATGTTTTCCCGTTCCCGCTCCAGTGCCTCCATTAATTGCTGATATTCGTAGGAATACTGGTCGAGACGCTTATTTTCTTCACCCAACTCCTGTTCATTTTGCTGAACCCGTTGCTGAATATTTTCGTAGGCCAACAGCCTTTTGTGCAGCTGCTGTAAGGTCTTAATATGATTTTGCCGCTCATTGCGCCACAGCATAAAATGACCAGCGGCATCTTTATCAGTTAGCTTAAAGCCCTGACTGATGGCTGCATGGGCCGAAAAATTCGCCTCCTGTGCCAGACCTTCTAAATTATCCAACACCTCAGCCACCTGCTTTTCCACCTCAAATAGCTTATATTCCTCGGCTTTAACCTGTTCCGATAAGGACAGCTCCCGTCGCCGCTTATCAGACAGCATCTGTACCCGATGGCTCCGCTCCCGTTCTTCACGTTCCAGCGTCAGCTGAGTCTCCTTTTTCTTCTCTGCTGCTTTATACGCCTCATTTTCCTGCAAATCAGACTGCTCCTGGCGCAAGGTCCGTTCCTCCACTGCCAGCTCCTGTTGTTTGGTTCTGGCATTTTCCGCCTGCTCTGAAGCCTTTGCCAGTAATTCCCGTTGCTGCTGCTCCTTATGTTCCAGACTGTTCAGTATATCATCGCATCTGTCTACTCCCATGGCCCGTTCAGCCAATACAGCTGTGTTATAGGTGGTATAAGCATTACAAATAGCCTGAAAGGCCCCCTGCTCCCGCTTTAGCTGTTCGATGGCCAGGCGGGTTTTCTCCATATTTTCCAGGGTTTCCGCCAACGGTCGCAAATCATCATCAGAAAGGGTTGGCAAGGAACCATTTAAGATTTCATATATTACACTTGGCTTGAAATCCCGGGACAATTTAGGGCTTCGCAGCTGAATCAGCAGCTTCATAAGCTCCTCATATTTCTGGATATCCTTGTAGCCAAAGATATATTGATTTACCATGGCCATATATTCCCGCTGTTCCGTAGTCACCCGACCATCCTGTCCAATGGCGTTTTCCAATTCCCTTTTCGTCAGGGGTAGCTTTTGCTCCTGGCCATTTTCCGGATTTTTGCTGACGTGATACAGCTGAATATCATGACCTATACGGCGGCCATTTTGCAATATAAAGCCCCAAAAATCCACCTTGGATGAGCCACGGCGGGCATGAAGTCCTATGCCAGTAGTAATATATTGGTCGCTGTTTTCCCGCTTATATTCCAAAAACAGATAGCCGGTACGCTCATCATAATCGCTTATTTCCTTTTCCCCCAACAGATAATCATCCATGGTACGTGACTTGGAGCCAAAGCTATCCAGCCTGTCCGCCCGTTTCACCCCATCCAGCAGAACAGTCACCAGACTTTGCATGGTTACTGATTTACCAGAGCCGTTACTGCCCCGCAGCAGCAGTCGGCCATCGGCAAAATAGAATTCCGCCTCATCGTAATACCAATAATTTAAAATACCAGCTCTATACGCCTGCCATCTATTTTCACTCATTCTTCGTCCCCCGATTTGCTCTTTTACTTTTTGCCAGTATAATCCGCAGGATATACCCCTTCATGGCGAAACAGAGCCGACTGCACAGTAATCAGACCATCTTCATCGACCTTCACCATACCCCAGGAAGTCATTTCCTCCAGCAATCTTTCTGATAGGCGTTTCAAACTCATCTCACGATACTCCTTTGTCCAGCCGGCTTTAGTATTTTTAGATAACTGCTCCAAATGCCCTTGCCATTGATTAATAGTCATGGGCTGTTTCACCTGCTCTGGAGAAAGCTCTCGTAAATAATGGGATAAGTGCAAAATAATATCGTGAATTCCACGAAAACGTACAGGAAATACGTCATTAAACCAAGTGGACTGCTCATGGGATACCGCCATAACCCCATTTTGATACAGCTCCAAATGAAGACCAAACCAATCCTGAATAATATCCTCAAGCCTGCCCCGTCTGTTGCGCAAATAGGCAAAGTCAGCCTCATACTCCCCCTGGCGATAAAACACCGGCTTCAATAACAATTCCCGATAAATCCGATTGCGACGATGACGCAGGGATCGGGCCTCCTCATTAGTGTCCGTGACGTAATCAGCCTCCAGCAAATCCTGCCATGAAACGTAATCCGACAGTTCCTTGGGAAATGACCGCAAAAAATAGCGGGCCAAATTAGTTACCTCATATAACGCCTCACCCGCAATAGCCCCATCGGCATTAAAGCCTTGACTTATAAATCCCGTGCTTTCATCGTCCACAATATTTATAATGCCTTCCTCCGCCAAAAAATTCAGCACTCTTATAAGGGACTTGCGCCAATTATAGGATTCCCAATTCAATCGTGGTGTATGAGCTTCCTGAGGATAGTAGGCCAACAGGGCCTCCGCCAAATCACCTAACAAAAACTGTCCCCCGGATTCATACTCCTCTAAAAAAGCCATCACACAGGCCAACAGAACATAATCCTCAATGCTTTGCATGGCAGCTATCCCCATAAAGCCCCATGGATTGGCAGGGATTTTTTCCAGCTTATAAAAATTCGCCGTTACCAATAGTGGCCAGCCACATTTTTCACGAAAAAATTGCCGTAGTGCTTTCTCATTACGGCGTATCAACAAATATTCATCCGGCATTTCCCGACGGCTAACCCAACGATTTTCCAGCAAAATCTGGGCCCCCCGCCGCAGCTCCTCCTGCTCACTAGCCTCTACCATAAATCACTGCTGTCCTTTCCTAATATAAAACTTCATGGCCGGCATGGAAAAATTCCCATCATCACAGTGAAGCACAATGGAAGCAGGATTTTCTTTATCGTAAGCCAGCTCAACCAAGGTGCCCAGCTCAGTGCGGACAGGATTTCTGTGCAATGCCCTTGCTACCCACCCAAGGAGAATCTGCCTTACCTCCCGACTTAGCACCGGCAAATCAGCAAAATCAATGACTCCATCTGAAGCAAGGTCATTTATGGTTTCCACCAATTTTCTTTGCTCGTCCAAATAGGCCTGTCGCACCGCGCTTTTTGCCTGTCCATGATCCCTGATCGGCACCTGACGCTGACGTTCCCGGTAGGTGCTAACCCTGGGCTTAAGCTCAAGGCGAGTTGGTGGCTCCTCCTCAATATGACTGTTCATGTCCTCCATTTCCCGACTTTCCGCATAAAAATGACGTCCGCCTGCAGGTCCAAAAACAATCGCGCTTAAGCAGTCAGCCTCATTCTTGGTATTAACCTGGGAAAACCAATGGGCCAAATGCAGGTACTCCGCCTTGCGGCTGCGGGAAACCTGCCTTTGCTCCGCTAAGCGTTGGGCGAATTTGGTAATACGTCGAATGGTATCCACCGTCTCCTTGGACAGCACCGACAGCTCACTTTCCCGATAATTGGTGCCCATAAACCATTCCCGCATAACCAAAAAGCTTTCCTGAAAATCATCAAAATATTCTTGGGCACTTTTTTCCTCACCCAAGCGGGGTATGGATAACTGATAATCCGTCAGCCGCTGAAACAGGCTATCTTCCAACTCTGAATTACTGCCTTTGAATAAATTCTCCATTTTCTGGGCTGAACGCTGCAGCCCGATGACGAAATTCTGCAGATATTGAGTAAAACGGTCCTTGTATACTATAAAGGCCACTGTCTGCATCCGTTCCTCCACCTTGGTGCTTTTTAAATGGGCCAGATAATCAGAGGAGTTTTCCACCAGTGTATGAAAATAATGCTGTAAATCCTCCCAAATCTGATGCAGTTCCTCATCAGTTACCGGATTATCCGGTATCAAAAATTCCCGTAATGCCCGTAGAATGCGATCAAACTGGGTGGTCTCCAGAGAACCGCTAAATTCCTCGCCAATGGATTTAAGCTTTTCCACCATGCGCTCTATCTCTACGGTATATGGCGTACACTGATAGCGATATCGCTTCTTCTTAAAATCCACTATGGTTTTGGCCCGACTGGTCTCCTGATGGGGAATTAGGTTTTTCCAGCCCACCAATGTGGCCAGATCCTGCTCCAGCTGCTCAAAGGAATACTCCCGAAAATTAGGATCTCGCTTTAATTCATGAAATATATCCTCGGGATAAACATAGGTCTGCATGTGCTCATGGCGCTTAAAACAAAAATGCAATATTGAGCGATAACGCCAGGTATTTTCCGTATTAAGATAGCTTATTTCGGAAATTCGCCGATAATCCTGCTCGTCCATTTTTTCTCCTATCATAAAAAACTCTTTCATAGCCTTATAGCAGGGAGATAGTGTAACACATAACGATCACATTTTCGTCATTAAAACTACTGAACCACACTCGTACAGCAGTATATTTCTGCACGTATCATTCTTCGTATAGCACAACTCCGTCCCTCTTTATCGACTCCAGTAAGTCCTCGTTACATGGCTCATCCAAATCCACCACATCAAACATCAATAACGTAGGGACTATGTCAGATTCATCAACATCCAGAGTAAAGCGGACTCTATCTCCGCCGGATATGGCCAAATCAATATCGCTGCGCTCCCAATTATCACCACGGGCGCGACTGCCAAATAAAATCACCTTTTTTACTCCACATTTCCTGGCAAGCTCTATTATTTTATCCTTAACCTTTTCAGGCAAATTCATTGCCGGCACCTCACAACCAATTTTCAATCAACTCTTGACGTAGTTTTTCAAACATAACTATAAATTTGCTCTGGGTGTCTTTTATTATGGACAAGGCTATTTCATCACTATAGGAATGCACCACATTATTTCGTGCCCTTAACGCCGCACTCCAAAGCTCTTCATCATCAATCATTTCAGCCTGAAAGGCAAGCTTAATTATGGCATTAGGTGAACCTAATTTCCGTTCTCCATAACCATTAAATTCCAACCGCTCCTTCATAGCCTTCCATGCCTGTTCAAAACAAATCTCAAACAAAGACACCATTCCAGCCTCAGTAATGGCATCATAGGGTGGTGTTTTTCCTTCAATTGTTTTTAAATTATCCAATGCTTTAAGGAAATTACAAACTTTTTTATGAATATCCGATTGCAAATCAACCATTTGCTTTTCTTCAAACATATATTTTCCCTTTCATCCAGTTCACTATACACTGTCTAGCTCCATTATATCTGGATCTTTTTTCAATTATACCGATTTATGGAAATAATATAGCTTACGGCCCATTTTTCCAAAGAAATCAGCAAGTAAAATCTCAAAAAGAACTCTATTTTATCCTAATAAAGCGACAAGACTTTTTCAATGGACTTTTATGATAATATTGCGACTCTTTAAAACGACTTTTATGCCAATAAGGTGATTTTTATAAAACTTCACCAAATTCCGTACCCAAATCATACGAGTTAAGGCATTCGACATTTTGAGGATTACGGCTAAAATAGAATTCACTTATATTAATGATTGTAACCATGCCAGGTAAAGAACCAGCATTATCGACAATGCCTACCATTTCTTAGCATAGTTTGAATTATTGGATTCCTTGCAATAGAATTTACTGCAACATTAATAATATTATTTTACCTCCCAATGCCCGCTATATCCTTGCCCTATATAACGAATCTGTGGCATTTTCTTTATCTCTCGCCCTATGGTCTTCATACTAACTTTTAGTGCTTTTGCCATCTCTGCCCGCGTAACTTTTGGATTCTCCTGAATCATATTTAAAATTGTTTCAGCATAATTACTTTTTTCGCCATCTTGAGGGACATCTTGAGGGACATCTACATCCTGAGAGGTAGCCTCATACATCGATAAATCTTTTCCCCAGTTTCTATTACGCAATTCAGCATAAAGCATAAATTCACGCTGTTTATATACGGGCTCTGGAAGGCCAGCCGCTTCCATATCCCGATAAATTCTATCAACGCCTTCACCAAACTCCTTAACAAAATCATACTCGTTAAGGTATTCAACAATTTGAGGATTACGACTAAAATGGAATTCCCTTATATTATTAATTGTAACCATGCCAGGTAAAACACCTGGACTTTCCACAACAAAATGGTCATCAAACATCTTCACCTGAATATCAGTGCCTTTAACACTATAATCCCGATGGGCAATTGCATTTACCAGCAACTCGGTCCAGCAAAACTCTGGCAATTCTGGTACAGTAGTAAAAACTGCACCCTTTCCCAGCTTGGTGTATTCCCTAATCTGCGTTTTTACAAAAGCTATTGCATCACGAACCTGCTCAAGTATCTTACCAGAAAATTTTACATCTTTAAGCACCAGAAACCTTATCTTCACCATCCACAGTGATGATAAAGTCATTGTTATGACGCAGGTAGAACTCAGCATTCCCCTTTGTATAACCAATCTTTCTGATATATTGATCAACAAAAGGCATATCTATGTCAGAAATGCTTGCAGACGCAACAGGCTGATTTTCAAAATATTTCACACCTTTTGCGTATACTAACTGAAGGCGCTGCTCAAAATTAAGTTTCTTACTTTTATCTCCGACTCGCATAAACACTTCATCTGCTTGATTTGCTATTACCTGTGCAGATGGCAATATATGCATTACCAACACATGATTTACACGGCCATTCGTATCACAAGCCTCTATGGTTTTATTTTCTACCATCACAGACGGTACACAATAATCAAATGGAACTCTTAGTAATTCATTGACATTTTTCTCATGCTCATCAATACCGGTTATGGTTCCATCATCTTCAATACCTACAACTAGATATCCACCGTCAGCATTAGCCATAGCCACAACAGGGATTGCAAAATCTTTGGCAGCTATTCTCGCTGATTTTCTGTCAACTACTTGTTTTTCGGTTGAATACTGTAAATCTTGTATATCATTTGGATCAAACATAAAAAGCTGCTCCTCGTTAAATTCCTATTGGTTAATGACAAAACTGGCATGCCAGGTCTGAATATAAAATCTTGGTACCATTAAGCAATTCTTTTCCGAACCTTTTTTCCCGAACATCTTCCGAATCTTTACCGTCCGTTTTCCGATTCTTCCACGTACTATGGTCAAGCTGTTACCCATCGTAATAATTTAAATTAAATAACTTAAAATATAGTGTCTCATCGCCAATCATCACATTAACTATAATAAGCCCTTTGCCATCGATTTCTTCGAATGATATTTTAAACTTCGGTATCGAAATATCTTTCCTTATAGAATTCTATCATCCTCTGGCGTACTCCTGCAAAATATCAGAGACACATCGTCATATAAGGCGGTATACAAATTATTCCATCATTAACTATCAGGTTTCTTGGATGAATTACGTAGCATTCGCCTATACGGTTTTGATATTTTTCTCTAAAACGTTTCAAAGAATTCGCCTGATACCTTTTTCCGGACTTTACCTCAATAGGATACATTTTGTACTTCATTTTGCTGTTATTCGAAATAATGAAATCTATTTCCATATCATTTCTGTGTTTTCCATTAGAATAATGGGTATAAAAATATAATTTATGACCATTAGCCGTAAGCATTTGCGCTATCGCATTTTCATAAAGCATCCCCGAATTAATCGAAAGCTTGTCATTTAGAATCTGATTATATACCTCATCTTCAAGAAGCTCATTTTCATTAAATGCATGGCTTAGCAAAAGGCCTGTATCTCCCATATAGCATTTCACATAGGTACGAACCTCATTAATTGCCAACCCGACATTAGGGTCGTTGCATAAAAAACACTCATTGGAAATCATAGAATCCGACAGCCAGAAAAAAGTGTCACTATACTGCTCTGCATAGCTTCCCTCAACTATATTCTTGAATACCACTCGTTTTTCATGCTGCGATAAAAGGCCTGGTATCTGGTCGAAAATCGCCAACACTTTGCTTCGGTATGCAGATTTAATTTTCATAATATCGTTACGGTATAGTTTTAAAATATCTCTTTTTTCAATGTCCGCCGCAGTAAAATCTTTGCCTTGTGACACAAAAAGAACCACTGGCTTTGGCATTCCACCAATTAGAAGATATTGTTTAAATAGAAGCATCGCCTTGTTGTGCATTCCCCTATCCAGTGGAACCTTTTGTTCAAAACAAGTCCTTATATACTGAATTAATGGTTCCTCACCTAATGCCCAGGCAAATTCCTCCAAATCCAAAGGATACATTTTTATGCTTCTTTCCTCGGACGGAATTACTATATCCTTAACATTTTCCTTTACGGAAATTAATGATCCCGTTTCAATATAATCATATCTGCCATCAGCCACCAAATATTTAATTGCCGCCCTAGCTCGTGGAAACATTTGAACTTCATCAAAAATAAACAATGTATCACGATTATGTAATTTTACGCCAAAATGCGTGGAAAGCATCATAAACAGTGTATCCAAATCGCTCAAATACTTATTAAAATATCCCTCTACCGTTTTATCTTGTTTGGCAAAATCAATAAGCACATAGCTACTATATTCATTTTTGCCAAATTCTTCACATATTGTCGACTTCCCTATTCGCCTGGCACCTTCAATCAGTATTGCCTTTGTGCCTCTGGTCTCTTTCTTCCAAGTAAGCAATTTTTCATATATTTTGCGTTTTAAAACCATGCTCTCCTCCAATTATACGCATATAATTGAATTATCATTTCTCTGATTATACGCAGTTTATCACGTTATTTGATTATACGCAAGTATATAATCCATATAATAACTTATTATACATACGTAAATATCATAGTGCGCCCATGCTGGGCGCACCACGAACAGCGGAGGGCGCAGATGCCCCCCCGCTGTTTCAATGAGCCACTGGTTAGACCTTATCCGTTTATTTACCCAAAAATCTCCCATATTCTTCCCTACAGAGTACATGACGATAACCTGCGGAATAACCGCCTTTTTCACCTTTACCTACAGACAGTTTAAAACCGGATTTGCCTTCAAACAGCATTACACAGTCGGAACCGCCGAATAAGAAATAGCCCAGCTCGTCCCCTTTTTTCACTTTTGTCCCAGGCTTTATGGTTTCAATAAAATTAACACTGGAAACCTGCCCCATCCCCACTGGAATAGCGGCCACCATTCCATAAGCTGTCTTTATAAGGACACAGCCTCTTGTTTCCACACTTTGCCATGAAAGGGAATTTGATTCCAAAACATACAACTCTTTATCCTTGTCCCAATAAACAATTCCTCCAACCGCATTGGCATAAGGAATTTTATATACTGCTTCAACGACTCCAGACACAGGGAAATGATATCTGTGATAATCATCATAATTTAGATATGTATGTGTCAATATTCCGTTGTGAAATAATTTCGCGTACTCAGCTCCCGGCTCTCCCAGCAGCTGCTCAACAGACACAAAAGTGGAATCCTTAATTATTACACCGTCTTCCCTTTTAATAGGATCGGCGTAGAACCTTCCGGATTCATCGATATTCCACACGCCCTGGGGAAGGGAATCCGCAGGTGAAACAACAACCCTATCGTCGTTAGGTTCGGCAATCGGACGGGCATTTCCATTTGACAGCTTTCTGGAGAAAAATTCGTTGAATGAATGCCAGTTATCCGGTGATTCATACCACCCCTTATCAAGATTCCAGGATCGATCACGAAGAAGCATATCCAAGTATTCCTGTTTCCACGATGCTTCTGAATCCAGGAAATCCCGCCATGTATTGTTGTACTCTGTCAACCACGTATATATTGGTTCAAGGTACTCTACAGACGGATAGAACAGCTCTTTGTCCTTAAGCTCTTCCAGTGGTTGATCCAAAAGCCAGTACACATAGAGGATGCTTTGATCACATTTTGTGGAAAAGCTTCCGTATCGTTCCTCTGGCAAGATATTCCAAGGCATACAGGTTACTGTATAGTCCAGGAAAACATAGAGCTCATTCAAAGATTGTACTGGATTGGTTTTCCTGTCCGGATTGATAATTGATGCCTGTTTAATAGACTTTTCCACCAATATGCGTATATCAGATTATCTAATATCTGCTCAATTATACCTTGTTCTATACAATTCTATCATCCTCCAGCGTAATCCTGCAAAAACAAGATAATTCTTTCCAGCTACGGTAATTTTGGGCAAAAGAAAACTGCTGCACATTTGTACAGCAGTTCTATAGCAATTCTTTTGTTTAACCATAAAAGATATCATTTTATAAATCTCAGTAAAAAATCTGCAATACCTATTATAGTAAATCCATTTTCATCGTATGTTTCGCTAATCGGCTTATTTATAACCAAGACCTTCTTAATCTGATCATTCAATTTTAAATATGGCCTTATTTCACGGTCTCTGGTATCCGCATTAGAAATATCCGCAGTAACTTGAATGTAATATGCCCTGCGCCCCTTGGTGGCATAGAAGTCCACTTCATTGTTCTTCCTTATTGATTTATGATTTGCATCTTTTTCTACGGTATCAAACGCCCCTACATTTACAGAATAACCATGGTAACATAGTTCATTGTAAACAATGTTCTCAAGCATCTGTCCTTCATCTGGAAATGCAAAGTTTAGTCTGGCATTACGCAGGCCAGTGTCACAAAAATAATACTTTCTTAAGGCTCCGATCTCTTTTCTTCCCTTCAAATCATATCTTTTTGCTTCTCTTATCAAAAATGCATCTTTGAAATAGCCTATATATTTTTCTACTGTAGCCTTATCTATTTTTTCATGCCTAACACTGGCAAATGTATTGGCAATTTTTTCAGCATTTAACAACGAACCAGTGGATGAACTTATAATATTGCACAATTCATCCAAGGCCTCTCCCTTATTCAGCTGGTTTCTCTCAACAATATCGCTGAAATATGTTGTAAAAAACAAGTTCTTTAAGTATTCTTTTCGTTCGTCTTCTATCTTCAATACAGCCAACGGCATACCGCCAAACTGCATGTAAGTATATATTGAATCTGTTGGCGAACCTCCTATGTAGCCATGATATTCCTCAAAAGATAAAGGGGACAAGTTTATATTAGTGGCCTTATCTCTAAACTCGGTGACAATATCAGAGGACAACATCTTTGAATTAGAACCTGTCACATAAAGGTCGATATTCTTTTCCCGTGAAAGTCCTAATACCACATCTACAAATGAAATAGTTTCCGAATCCTTAGCACCAGCAAGAACATGCACGCCACCAGTAAGATTAGGATTAACAATTGAGTAAACTTTCTGTATTTCATCAATAAAAACATAATAAGTATCTCTATCGGCACACTTTGCCCTAATATACGTTCCTAATTCCAAGGGATCACGATATCTGGCATTTTGGTCGTCATCAAGTTCTAATATAATTATTCTTTTTTCAGGCACATTTTTAGATAGAAGATATTCCCTGAATATTTCTTTTAAAAGAAATGATTTTCCGCAACGCCTTATACCAGTTATTACCTTTGGGAAGCCGTTATTTTGTGAATTAATTAGTTGATTTAGATATTTGTCTCTCTTTATCATACAATCTCCTAAAATGTAGAATTCTACAGTTTTGCTGATTGTATTTTATCATTATATCCTACAATAATTCAATAAAAATGTAGAAATCTACAATTTTTGTGTTTTTCATGAAAAATTCTATCATCCTGTATAGTTTCATTAGCTTCCCGTGACCAAAAATAAATGCGATAACCGAATAATTCACCCCACGTCGGCAATAATCTCACCATCCTCGCGGGCTATTTCCCAAATCAATGGACTATTATTTTTGACAAAAACTGTAAGTTTTATTAATTCATCTTCAGTAAACCCCATGCATTTTGTACATACTACACCCGGCAATAAAAATTCAGCCTGGTCAAACCCTTTTTCAGTAGGACGCTCCATATGAACAATAATACTTTCACCGTTTGTAAAGGACGAATTTATGTCAATTATACCGACTCAATATGCTCAGACAAAGCTTTAAAAAAGTCTTCACTCCATAATTTGAGTTTCTCATCAGCCTTAATAAATTTTCTTACATCCTGTCCAGCCTGCTCATAATCAACAGAAGCAAATCGTTCTGCCAGCATTCCCTTCAATACCTGCAGAGTTAATGTATCATTACTATCCCAATGCCCTGTCTGTTCCATTCTTTTCTGCAAATGATATAGATTCACCTTTATTCTATTGGTTATATACCATACAAAATCATAAAAGTCACGACCCTTTACCCTATTTTTCCAATTTCTGCACAGAACTGCGTGCAGTTTCCCAGCGAATAGAGACGGCGAATCATATAAACGCACCATAAAAGGAACCGGACGGAGACCATATTTCTTTTCAAATGTAGCCCCCTCTGGAGGATTGGTGTCTATCTCAACTTTAATCTTAACCTGCTCATGTGGGTCGATCCCGGGGAATCTCCGTTCTTCCCTATCCCATATCGTGACCAATTGAATCAGGGTTTCACCTTTTATAAACGCAGACTGCACATCAGATTGTCTTGACTTAATCTTCTCAGATACCGACATTTCCAAGCCATGGCTGGCCAAAGCTTCCTCCATGTAAGAAAGATACTTCTCCAAAGAAAAGCTTTGATTTGCCTCAGATAATGAAAAATCCATATCCTCCGAAAAACGATCCAATCCATAAAAAATTCTAAGGGCAGTCCCTCCATAGAAAGCAGCCTTTTGAAAGAAATTACTCCGACTCAGCCCATAAAGTGCTATCTCCTGAACAATCTCCTTTAAGGCATTACGATAATCTTCAGCAGTCTGTGGATTATATAACTTCATGTACTCGTCTAAAAGTGTATCCACCGATTCAACCCCTCTTCTCCAATAATGCAGACAACAACTTCAAATTACGCCGCCTATATCTTGGAACCAAATACTGCATATCCTGATAATTTAGCCTCCCAAAAATCTCCTCATCAATACGCAAATCTTCAAACAACATGCCCTCTAAAGCCTTTTTACTGTATACCGGAGGTTGGATATAAAGCATATCACATATAGCCTTCTCTGGGGATGCTATAGCATAAAATATGCCATTCTCCTCTGCCAAGCGGACTCCCAGAGGATATGCTGCTGCCGGGATATCCCGATATTCAAAAACGCCAAAATCATTTTTATATGTTTTGGAACGATTCTTTTTAAAAGTGGCAGAAGTGCAAGCATAAACCCGCTCAGGAATCAATCCATATCTGGACAATGCTGTCTCAAAAGAAATATAGGAAGGACCATATATGACCCCCGCCAATAAATATGAAGAAATATTCCGTGTGGTAGCATATAGTCCACGCCGTAAACGAAAAAGACTCCCCTCCTGAACCATTCGCTTGATTTTCATATCAGGATTGGCATACTTGGAAAGGGAATCTAATAAGTCAGATGTTGTTCTAAACATAACGATTTCCTCCACTAACTACAATTATATGATAGTTAGTGGAGGAAATCAATTTAAAATCTCCGCTAGTTTATTGCAACAAGCTCAATACATTACTGCTGTTTTGATTTGATTGGCTAAGCATGGTCTGGCCGGACTGAGCAAGTATCTGGGCTGTAGCCAGTTCCAATGAGCTCTTGGCCATATCTGCATCACGGATAACAGACTCAGCAGATGTGGTGCTTTCCTGATCCGTAATAATATTAGCTTCTGCGTGCTCCATATGGACAATCTGGGCACCGATTAAGGTATTGGCATCAATCAGGTACTGAAGCCCTTTGTCTAAAGTTCCTTCCACCTTCGGCGGGCCATCGGTCCCCAGGAGCTCCTCCCGTTTTTCACTGGTAAGAACGCTGTAATCGTCCAAAGAATAGCTGCCCACCTTGTAGCCAAAGATATGGTCCATGGTGGTCTGAGGAATCCGTACATGGATATTAGCACTGGATCGGTCAGTATGGTGGATAACCAAATCATTTACATAGACATAGCGCTTATCCTGTACCACATTATCCAGAACCCCATCGGCAATCTTGGCCCCTTTTTCCTGGCGATCTAAATATCTGCTATCATTCAATACAGTATATCGCCGGCTATCATAAATTGTAATACTGCCATTTTCGTAATCTGCCGCAACATGGAAAAAGTGCCTATAATAATTGGTAAGCCAATCCTCCAAGCCCTGCGGATTCTTATTGCCATCTCCTTCATAAATGGTCTTAACCAACGATTTAACATCAGTAACATCAGACACATCCACCACAAAGGTCTTTATATCCAATGACTCAGTACCGCTGGTTGGTCGGTCATCATCCTCTGGATTAATGCCATTTACAAACTGCACATTTACCCACTGTGCAGAGTCCGTAGCACAATAAAATCTTATACCCTTGCCATCAAGAGCAGAGGCAATATCTCCATCAGATACCCCCTTGGAATTAAAAGCACTGGCAAAATCAACAGTATACGAACGCAAACCGCCTTCTTTAAAAATTACAGATTGGTTATTACCGACAGTACCAGGCTGACTGGCATTTATTTGAACACCTGTTATTTCATCAGCCCCATTCTTGATTGGTGTAGCTGAAGAACCCAGTTTAGAAGTTATCAAATTGGCAAAAGCCTCAGAAACAGTCTTGCCCGATTCCACGCTTGCCCGTATTGAGTTCAAATCAATGGTGTTAGAGCCATTTATCTTGGATATACTTTCCAAAGCGGGGGCTTTTCCCGAATCAATAAACTCATAATTGGTGGAATTGTAACTACGGGAAAAGGCTTTTCCTACCATACTTTCTATTAGTTCCTCCGCTTTATTTGCATCAGATGTATTGTAGCCTGACAAATCCCAATCCCAATGAGCCGTATCGCCATCAGCAGCATTTTTATGATTGGTAATCCCCGAAAGGGAAGATGTTGCTGTATAGTAATCCGGTGTACTAGTAGCCGTTGAACCAGCTACCGAGTCCGTAATACCATAGCTGTTCCCGGAAGCCCCGGCATAATTGGATGTGAATGTTACAGTACCACCAGATAACTTCACTGTCATACCTGCCAGACTTCTGCTGCCAGAATAGTCCTTGCCTACAGTCCAATAGCCATTAGCTGTATCATTCTGAAAGCCACTATTGCCATCTACAAAAACCAGATACGCCGTGCTGTAAGACGGATAACTACTTGACAATGTAATACCTGAGCCACTCGGTACACCGCTCAAGCTCTTACTTGCAGTAGCTTGCACCGCATCCTTATCCTTGACATACTTTTGCTCTGTTTGGTCAGTTTCCGGATTGGTCCATGGAACATAATGTCCGACCTCATCCGCACCACCACTTAGTCTAAAATTTCCCCAACCGGTGGCTGGAGCCGCAGTCCGATTCACACCAGCATTATAATCGCCACCCGAAAGAGTAGTACCAGCAACATTATAGTAGCTTGTGCTGTTATAGTAGGTCTTATTATCATACGTGCTATCAGGTGCTTTGGTAGTAAGGGTAACTTTCTCTCCACTTACTTCAGCCTTATAATAGCTTCCTAAATCACTACTAATTTTGTTGGCAATGGCCGAAGCTACCTGACTGTTTGTCATGCCAGAAATGTTTATTTCATAGGCGTTACCACTATTTTTATAATTTTTGCTGGTATCAGTAGTAAGTACATAGGTAATAGTTCCATAACGATATCTGACATAAAAGGATGTATTATCTAAGCCAGCATTATTTAAACCAGTCAAATCGATATCAATAGTATTCGGTGTATTTTCAGAGCCACCATGAAGTTTTGACTCGGTAGCAGTGGTTGTCGCAGCCGTGTCATACCCCGTTATAGTAGTTGCACTAACCGTTTTTAAGTTGTACCCATCATAAGGCACATTATCTGAGGCACTGCCAAAAGTATCAAATGATCCCACTAACGGATTACCATATTTATCATGATCTAATGTATCAAAAATATTAGGAATCAAATCTAAACTGTCACTGTCCTCAACCATCTCAGCATGGTCAAGCACCACCCAGCTTTTAACCGTTTCCTGGACAGTATTGCCCAGCAACAGTAGTTTTTTATTAAAGGTCGTTTCCGCTGCAATGTCGTTTATCTCATCATAATACTGGGATATTTCCTTTTGGATAATCGCCCTATCCACATCGGTATTGGTATCATTATGCGCGTCAATAACCTTCGCCTTAATAGTGCGAAGGAGATTGATCTGGCTCTGAATAGCCCCCTCTGCAGTACGAAGCATAGAAGCACCATTCTTTACATTGGCTTCATCCTGCCCTAAAGCCCTGAGGCGCACCCGCATTTTCTCAGAGATTGCTAAACCGGAAGCATCATCCCCGGCATTGTGGATCTTTTCACCTAGGGCCAGTTGTCCCGACGCTTTATCCTTCTTTTTTGTATTCTTGTGCAATTCTCCAAGAATCATATTTGACGAAATATTGTTGACAATTCCCATTTGTTGACCCCCCAATAATGAAAACACAAACAGAAATCTTACTCAAATAACGCCTTACTAAATATTATTGGAGTAGACTAAGTACTGCTGACGAATTCTGATTTGCCTGACTAAGCATGGACTGAGCCGCCTGTAACAATACATTATTCTTGGCGTAGCCAGTCATTTCCTTTGCCATATCACTGTCTCTTATTACGCTTTCTGCCGAAGTTACATTCTCCGAAGCCGTAATAATATTCGCATCGGTATATTCAAGACGGCTGCTCAATGCACCTATCTTTGTAAGCTGATTAAGTGCCCGTTCAATGGATTTATCAAGCTGAGCAATAGCATTTTCTGCATCCCCTTGAGTCTTAACACTGAGATTTTTGCCATCCTTATCCTGAAGGCCAAGGGCCTGGGCATCCACATTGGAAAATACAGCGTGTATATTCTGAGCTGCCTTGGTGCCTATCTGGAAGAACAGGCCACCACGAATATCCATATACTCCATTGGCCATTTTACCTCAAGACCATTTATAAAAGTGGAATCACTATCTGGATTTGTCCAGAATTTTACAGAACCGCCCTCTGGCACCACTGACTCAGCGGTCTTGTTGACACGACTAACACCAGCATCACGGCCTGTGATGGCACCAGTATCCTCGTTTGGCAGTATAATATCACAATAATCCTTTAAGAATTTGGTTCCATCCCCGGCTGCTGCCTCATCAGCAGCCATCTGAGTTTTCATTGCCTGAAAGCTTTTATATTTCCCTTGTGTTGCACTACTTACCGCCGCATCGATACGCTCTGTAGTCATGGCCCCGTTACCACCGGACAATGATTCCATGAAATTACTTAAAACGTGCTCTGCAGTGAAGCCACTCTGGGCCGCCATGTAGCGAAACATTACATAGCCAGCAGCATAAGTATCGTTACCTTCCGCTGAGGTACTTGTTGTGAGCTTCGAAGAAATCTCCTTATTATTCGCCAAATTTTGAATTCTGGTTCCACGCTCATCATCTATACCATGGATAACCTCTGCAGAACCTTCCTTTATGCAGGCGTATAAACCACCAAAGCCCTCAATATTAGCTGACATTGTCGCATGAGTCATTTCATGGGCAATAGTACGGTCCAAATAGCCAGCCCCTGGTGTTGTAGTAGAGCCATTCACGTCGCCATCCACCAGATTTTTATAGTAGCTCATGTTAACGGTCATCTCCAGCTTGCTGGTTTTATTCCCTGTAAAATAAGAAGTAACCCACGCCAAGGCATTTGCCTGATCACCACTTGTTACTTCTTCAAATTTTACTGTCATTTCCTTCACACTAGGATCGCCTTTTTCAAAGCTAAGCCCCGTAGACCGGGCAATCAAATCCAGGCTGTTCCCAATCCACTCAGTATTGAGAGCTGCCATAATTGTCTGTTCCTTGCTATAAGTATGATCAGCCGCTCCGTCAAATAAATACTTTCCATTAAAGGTCACGAGAGAATTATCATTGAGCTGATCAATCTGCTGATCAATATCCTTTTGAATAATTGCTCTATCTGCATCAGTATTTGTATCATTAGCCGCATCAATGGCTTTTTCCTTCATGGTGCGCATAATGGCAACAGAATTAGCCAATACACCATCAGCTACTTTAAGAAGGCTCTGAGCATTCTGGGCATTTTGACTATCCTGATCCAAGCTACGAATTTGTGACCGCATTTTTTCAGAAATACTATATTCAGACGCACCGTCACCGGCACTGTTTATCTTCATGCCAGAGGACAGCTTTTCAAGACTTTTCCCTAAAGCCTTACTGTTTTTCGTGGTCTCACCCAATATGGTCATTGCCGCTATGTTATTGTTGATAACCATTGCCATAATAATCACCTATTCCACACTCTGCCAACAACGCTAATACACTTTAATTTATTAATCGTAAAAAATAGCTTTCCTCTAAAGTCATATTTCCTTTATTGCCGCTTTCATTTTTCCAATCAGCATATCATTATCTTCCTTGCCGGTCTGACCGATATGAGCTATCCGCAAGGAATAGTCGGCCATTTTCCCGCCCGTAGGATTTACAAAAATATCGTACTTATCCTTTAATAATTCAAAGACCTTGTAGGCAATCGGCTCTTTGAAAATAATCGGCGTTATGGCATTGGATAGTGGAAAATCCGGCAAGGACACAGGTAGCTCCTTTATTTTTTCCCGAAAATCTGCCGCCACATCAGCAATATGTTTCAAGTGATTATCCAAACCAATGCGCTCTATCATTTTCAGGGAAGTGGATAGCTCAATACAAATACCCACTGCCGGGGTATAGGGAGTCTGGCCCCGCTCAAAATTTTTGAAGTAGTCCTTAAAATCAAAATACAGGGACCGAATATCACTTTTCATAACACGCTCTTCAATGATGCCCTTACTAAGCACTACCATAGACAGGCCTGGTGAAATGCAG
>NZ_JAZTZI010000016.1:0-27160 GCF_045637405.1 Anaerovibrio sp. | reverse complement strand
CAGTTTTCTGATATTTTCATCTGATTATGTGGAATAGGACGGCGAATGATTACCTTGAACACTTAGACTGAGGAGCGTTAAGAAACTATTTTTTTCATACCTGCATTAGCTGAAAAAATCATTTGTTTGAGCGAAGCGAGTTATGATTTTTCCTGCTATTCCAATAACGAAAAAAATGGTTTTAGCGACGAAGTCGTCGTGAAAGGTAACATTCCCAGCTTAAGAGTATGCAAATATACAAAATGCTGCTAATAGAAGTAGAATACGACGACTTCAAGGTAATCATTCGCCGTCCTATTCCGCATAATCAGGTGAAAATATACGAAAATTGTAGTATAATATATGCTGTTGGTGTACAAAAGTATTTCAACGGTTGGGAGGTTAGATAGATGTTAAAAGGCAAGGATTTACTCTCAATCCATGATTTGTCCGTGGATGAGGTAAATGAAATATTGGCTTTGGGCCATGAGCTGAAGGCCAAACAGAAGGCGGGTATTGAACACCACCTGTTGAAGGGCAAGACCTTGGGTATGATTTTTGAGAAGTCTTCGACCCGTACCCGTTTGTCCTTTGAGACTGGTATGTATCAGCTGGGCGGTCAGGCCCTGTTCCTGTCCAACCGTGATTTGCAGCTTGGGCGGGGAGAGCCTATTAAGGATACCGCAAGGGTTATGTCCCGTTATCTGGACGGCATTATGATTCGTACCTACGGCCATGACAGGGTAGAGGAATTCGCTCAATGGTCGGATGTACCGGTTATTAACGCCTTGACTGATCTCTTACATCCATGCCAGGTTCTTACTGACCTTCTCACCATTCAGGAGCACAAGGGCAAAAACCTTAAGGGACTGAAAATGGCATATGTTGGTGATGGCAATAACATGACCAATTCATATATGTATGGTTGCGCCAAGGCGGGAATGGAATTTGTGGCGGCTACACCAAAGGGCTTCGAGCCAGATGAGCAGGTGATGAAAAACGCCATTGAGGATGCCAAGGAAACTGGCGCATCCATTAAGCTGGTAACAGATCCATTTGAGGCTGCCAAGGGGGCAGACATTGTGGTTACCGACACCTGGGCCAGCATGGGCCAAGAGGCAGAGCACGATGAGCGCAAGAAAATCTTCAAGGATTATCAAGTCAACGCCGAGCTTCTTAAAGAAGCTGACAAGCGCGTTATCGTAATGCATTGTCTGCCGGCCTACCGGGGTGAGGAAATCACTGACGAGGTTATGGAGGCATACGCTGATGTAATATTTGATGAGGCTGAAAATCGCCTACATACCCAGAAGGCTATAATGGCCCTCTTGATGGGAGATTTAGGTATATAATTGTTAAGCTAAGAAAAGGCAGTAAATGATTGCCTTGAACAATTAGACTGCGATGCGTATAGAAACTATTTTTTATGTACCTGCATTAGCATAAAAAATCATTTGTCCGAACGAAGTGAGTTATGATTTTTTATTGCTATTTAATCAATAAAAAAGTTTTAGCGAAGCAGTATATGTGAAAGGCAACATTTTCTGCCGTTAATAGGGTTATCCAAGGTATAAAGAAAAGGAGATAATGATTATGGCAGAGTTTAAGAAGGTTGTATTGGCATATTCCGGTGGTCTTGATACCTCCGTTATAATTCCTTGGCTCAAGGAAAACTATGGTGGCTGCGAGGTTATCGCATGCTGCGCAGATATCGGACAGGGGGACGATATGCAGGCTATTCACGACAAGGCACTGCGTTCCGGCGCTTCCAAGTGCTATATCGCTGATCTAACTGAGGAATTCCTTACTGATTATGTATGGCCTACCCTTAAGGCTGGTGCCGTATATGAGGGGAAATATCTCCTTGGTACTTCCTTTGCCCGTCCTTTGATTGCCAAGAAGCTGGTGGAAATTGCCAAAGAGGAAGGTGCGGATGCCATTGCTCATGGTGCCACTGGTAAGGGTAATGACCAGGTGCGTTTTGAGCTTACTGTAAAGGCATTGGCTCCAAATATGGGCATTATTGCACCATGGCGTGAGTGGGAGCTCCTTTCCCGTACTCAGGAGATTGAGTATGCCAAGGCTCATAATATTGATATTCCAACTGATAACAAGAAGTATTCCATGGATAAGAACATTTGGCATCTTTCCCATGAAGGCTCTGATTTGGAGGATCCTTGGAATGCTCCAAACAATGAGATGTTCCTGGTTTCCAAGGCTCCAGAGGATGCTCCGGATAAGCCTGAGGAGCTTACTGTTTGCTTCGAAAAGGGTGTGCCAGTAGCTGTAAATGGCGAGCGCATGGGAGCTGTGGAGCTCTTAAATAAGCTCAATGAAATCGGTGCCCGCAACGGCGTAGGTATCGTGGATATTTGTGAGAATCGTCTCGTTGGCATGAAGTCCCGTGGCGTTTATGAGAACCCAGGCGGAGCAATTCTCTACTATGCCCATCGTGAACTGGAGTATTTGTGCCTTGATCGCGCTACCTATCACTTCAAGGAGGGCGTGGCTATTCGCTTTGGTGAGCTGGTATATGATGGTATGTGGTTCTGTCAGCTTCGTGAGGCACTGTCTGCATTCGTAGACAGCACTCAGGAGAGTGTTACTGGTACCGTTAAGCTCAAGCTCTATAAGGGTAATATTATGAGTGCTGGTGCCAAGTCTCCATATTCTCTCTATAATCAGGAATTTGTAACCTTCGAGGAAGATCATGTATATAATCAGGCCGATGCTGAGGGCTTCATCAACCTCTTCGGTCTTCCATTAAAGGTTCGTGCACTTATGCAGGAAAAGGCAGGTAAATAATATGGCTGAACAGCTCTGGGGCGGACGTTTTTCCAAGTCCACTGACGAGATGATAAATGATTTTCAGGCTTCAATTGATTTTGATAAGCGGATGTATGCCGAGGATATTGCTGGGTCTATTGCCCATGCCACCATGCTGGCCAAGGTTGGTATTATTTCCGAGGCGGATCGGGATGCCATTATCGCTGGGTTGAAGGACATATATAAGAAAATAGAGGAAGGCAACTTCTCCTTTGAGGTGGCTTTGGAAGATATTCATATGAATATTGAAAAGCGCCTTACGGATGCCATTGGTGATGCTGGTGGCAGACTTCATACCGCCCGCAGCCGCAACGATCAGGTGGCTTTGGATACCCACATGTTCATTCGTCGCCAGGTGGTGGAGGTACAGAAGCTGATTTTGGATATGCAGAAGGCTCTGGTGGAAACGGCAGAAAAATACAGTGATGTTATTATGCCAGGATATACCCATCTTCAGCGGGCTCAGCCAGTTCTGTTCTCCCACCACATGATGGCTTATTTCTCAATGCTGAAAAGGGATTTTGATCGCTTTGTAGGAGTATATGAGCGCTGTGATATTATGCCACTGGGAGCCGGAGCTTTAGCTGGTACCACCTTCCCTATTGACAGGAAATGTGTAGCAGAACAGTTAAATTTTGAGAATATCTATTCCAATAGCCTTGATGCGGTTTCTGACCGTGACTATATTATGGAATTTTTATCAGCTGCTTCAATTTTGATGGTTCATCTGTCAAGACTTAGCGAGGAAACCATACTTTGGTGTTCCAGAGAGTTCTTCTTTATAGAGCTGGATGATGCCCATTGTACTGGTTCCTCCATGATGCCTCAGAAAAAGAATCCTGATGTATCTGAGCTGGTACGTGGCAAGACTGGCCGTGTGGTTGGTCATCTTATGGCTATGCTCAGCACTGTAAAAGGGCTGCCTTTGGCATATAATAAGGACCTTCAGGAGGACAAGGAGGGTATCTTCGATACCATTGATACCATCAAGTTCAGCCTTGCAGTCTATGCCCGTATTATCCGTGGCATGAAGGTTCGCCCTGAGGTAATGCGCCGGGCTGTGGCAGAGGATTTCTCCAATGCTACTGATTTGGCGGATTATCTGGTAAAGAAGGGTATGCCGTTTAGACAGGCCCATGCCGTATCCGGCAAGGCAGTTCATCACTGCATTGAGGAAAACAAGTGGTTGGCTGATATGTCCATGACGGAGTTTAAGGAACTGTCCGACCTCTTTGAGGAAGACATTTACGATGCCATCAGTCCTGAGACCTGCGTAAAGAATCGCAACTCCTACGGTGGCACCTCCTACGGCCAGGTGGAAATGCAGCTGCTGCAGGCCCATGGAATTATGGACTTGGAGAATGCAGTTGTAGAGGACAAGATAAATAAACAGGTTACTGTGAAACCATAAGCAGCAATTAACAGCAATAACGCTCCTGCCATAGGTGGGGGCGTTTTATTTACATTGGCTTATGCCTATGGAGTTATTGAAATTCATCCCTTGTCGATGGAAAAAAACGAACAACTGATGTATAATAAAACAGTATGTAAGTTCGTACCGTACTAATGTGTAAAATGAGGAGATTCTGATGAAGATAAAAGGAATGAATAAATCCGACTGGCTTATGCTGGTGCTTATTGTGGTGGTTATGTTTATGACTAATTTCAATGATTTGCAGACCATTGATTATGTGCTTATAGTCAGCGTTGTGGCGTGGTTGATTATGTTGGGTATCAGACTATATGTGGTAAATGTACGCAATAAACGATAAGGTTGGTGCTAACGTGACAAGAAATATGTATAGATATCTTGTGGTAATGGTTTTTACCTTGGCTATGCTGGTATCAGGCTGTGGACAGGGGGCTGTTTCTGATAATGGAGCTGCGGATAATGCTGGAGCAACCGCTGCTTCAGAAACACAGCTCAAGGGACAGCTTACAGTAAAGGTCCTTGATGTTGGTCAAGGCGATGCGATTTTAATAAATACAGGTGAACAGGTTATTCTCATTGATACCGGCGACGACAAGTATCGCGAGGAAAATCGCAAAAACGAAGAAAATGTTCAGCTGTTCACCGCCTTGGAAAAGGCTGGTATAAAACACATTGATAAGCTGATAATGACCCATGCCCATGCAGACCACATTGGCAAGGCCGCCAAGGCCATTAAACAGTACGGTGTAACGGAGCTGATTCATAACGGGATACCATCTGCCAGTGCAGCCTTTCGCAATGCCTTAAAAGCCGCAAAAGCCCAGGGAACCAAGCAGGTAAAAGTTAAGGCTGGTGATGAGCTCGATTTCGGCAATGGAGTGACATTTAAGATTCTCAGCCCTACTCAAAATACCATCGAGCAGGATACCAGTGCTTTACAGGCTGATAAAAAGGTCAATGTAAATAACGAATCAATCGTGGGTATATTAAAATTTGGTGAGTTCTCCATGCTGCTTACCGGTGATGCTGAGAAGGAAATTGAGAAGGAGCTGCTGGGAACCTACGGCAGCGGTCTGAAGTGTAAGGTGTACAAGGCACCACATCATGGCAGTCACACATCGTCAACCTTTAACTATGTGAAGATGATTCAGCCGGAGTATGCTATTATTTCCTGTGGTACCAATAATTCCTATGGGCATCCACATAAAGAAACAATGCAGACATTTAAGAAGTTGAATATTAACGTTTTTGAAACTGACAAGAACGGTACTGTAACTGTTACAACTGATGGTAATACCTATTCTGTAAAAGGAGAGCGGTAAAATGATTTCGGGATATGTTGACAGAATTGAAGAAAATTTGGCTGTAATCCTTTTAGGTGAGGATGAGTATCAGATTGAAATTCCCTGTAAGCTGTTACCTGATGATATCAATGAAGGTAATTACATAAAGCTGGATATCAAAAAGGATAAAAAATCAACTCAGGCGGCTTTGCAAGAAGCTATGGAGCTTATGGAAGACTAATAAGGAGCGAATGTCATTGAAGAGAATATGGTATAGGTTGCTTGTTGTGATTTGCTGTGTTCTGGGAATATTGGGGACAGGCAGCTTAACTGCTCAGGCGGCTGAGAATCACACATTAAATTATTTCCGATACAATAACTTTAAAGACGATGACGGAAGAAGCTGGGTTCGTATCGAAATGGGTATGAACAAGGGTGACCTTGAGTACGAGGTTAGCCAAAACCCGGATAAGCCATTTCAGCTGATTATAAGACTTAATAACACCAATCGTGGTGATGTAAAGAAAAATATTGGTCTTGACCGCAAAATTGCCAGATATATGACCTTGAAAAATGAAAATAAGGATATGGTGGCCACCATTGCGGTGACTGATTCTTTGGAAGATCATGAGTACAAGGTTTATATTGCTGAAGCGGATAAAAAGGCCAAAAAACCTTATCGCCTTGTAGTCGAGATTGCAGCTGATAAGGGTTCCCCGAATAAGGCCACAGGTGATGAAAAATTGTATGGTGTAGAGGGGTGTACAGTGGTTATTGACCCTGGTCATGGTGGTAGTGACACTGGTGCCATTGGTCCAAGCTATGTTAAGGAAAAGAATATAACCCTTAATATATCCTTGGAGGTGGCACGTATCCTGGAAAATAACGGTGTCAATGTGATAATGACCCGTACCACAGACGTGGATGTATATGGACCTAATGCTACTGATAAACAGGAACTGCAGGCCCGTGTCAATGTGAGTCGTCGTCATCCTGAGGCGGACATATTTGTCAGCATTCACTGTAATGCCTTTACCAATTCCTCCGCCCGGGGGACTGGTACATATTATTATGGACACAGCTCAAGGGATTCCTTGTTGGCGCAGCTTATTCAGGATGAAATGGTTGCAGCAACCGGCCTTTATGACCGTGGGATTCACAGTGCAAATTTCTACGTGCTTAGAAATTCATGGATTCCGGCAACTTTGGTTGAAACAGCATTTATATCAAATCCTTATGAGGAAAATATGTTGGCCAGTGCAGAGGTACAGCATACCATGGCTTTGGCTATCTGCAAGGGTATAAGCAATTACTTCCAAAGTAACGGAAAATAAGGAGGATTATCCATAATGAAAATGACAAAGATTATTGCAGCATTGATGCTTGTGCTTATGACCATCGTGGTGGCTGGCTGCGATAAAGAAAATAACCAGCAATCTAATAAGAACACCAACACTGTGGTGGAGAACAAGACTGAAAAACCAACAGAAGAAAAAATCAAGATAAAGGTGTATTTCCCGAATAAGGATGCTACTAAGCTGGTGGCAGTTGATAAGACTGTGAAGGTTGCTGGTACTACCAAGTATAAGGCTGCCATGGGTGCACTGATGGAAGGCACTGACGATGGTAAGCTCACTACAGTTATACCAAAGCAGGCAAAGCTGTTAGGTGTAACTGTCAACGGCGATACTGCCAAGGTGGATTTTGACAAGGGGCTTATAAAGCACTTCAATGGTGGCTCCACTGGGGAGGAATTTTTGGTGGGTTCCGTTGTTAATACACTTACAGAGTTCCCTGAGATTAAGAAGGTTCAGATAACCATTGACGGTCGGAATGTGGAGACACTTAAGGGACACATGGATGTCAGCAAGCCACTTTCCCGTATGGATGAACTCCTTAAATAAAATTTTATAATGTATAAATGAGTATGAGGCATTTTTCGTGATACTGCTTGGGCAATACACGAAGGGTGCCTCATTTTATATGAAAAGCAGTATGCATTTTTCATTTTATGGTGCGAAAGTCATATTTATTTGGATAATAAAAGGTTTTTTATAACAAATATAGAATAGATAACCGTAGTATTGGTTATTTGAATAATGATTGTTAAAGGTTTAATTATTAGTATGGGGGGTATATTTTATGGGCCTTATTAAAGCAGCGATGGGAGCCGTTGGCGGCACTTTGGCGGATCAGTGGAAGGAATTTATTTATTGTGACAGTATTCCAGCTGATTTGCTTATTGTGAAGGGACAAAAGAGAACCAGCAGTCAGGGGCGCAGCTCCAATACCAGTGCAGAGGACAATGTTATTTCCAACGGGTCTGTGGTGGCTGTTAATACAGGACAGTGTATGATTATTGTGGAGCAGGGCAAGGTAGTCGATATTTGCTCTGAGCCAGGTGAGTACAGATATGATACTTCCCTTCAGCCATCTGTATTTACTGGCGGTTTGGCAGACAATGTAAAGGCAATCTTTGGTGAAATTGGCAAGCGCTTTACCTTTGGCGGAGATCCGGGGAAGGATCAGCGGGTATATTTTGTTAATACCAAGGAAATCATTGGCAACAAATATGGTACACCAAGCCCGGTGCCATTTGAAACCTTTGATCCTCGCAGTGGCCTCAGTATGACGGTTTCACTGCGGTGCTTTGGTGAGTACAGCTACAGGATTACCAATCCTATTTTGTTTTACACCAATCTTAGTGGCAATATAACGGATTCTTATTCCAGGGAATCCATTGACAGCCAGCTTAAATCCGAGCTGATGACCAAGCTACAGTCGGCGTTATCCAAGCTGTCCGAGAAAGAAATAAAATATACGAGTATTCCAGGTCATGTTGATGAACTGGCAGATACCCTGAATGATCTCCTGAGCCAAAAATGGCGTGATCTAAGAGGAATTGAAATCGTTTCCTTTGGTGTCAGCAGCGTAAAGGCCAGTGATGAGGACGAAGAAAAGATTAAGGACTTCCAGCGTTATGCCAGCATGGGTAATGCACACATGGCTGGTCTTCAGATGGCCGGTGCCACTGCTGACAGCATGAAGATGGCAGCCTCCAACGAGTCAGGCGGTATGGGCGCCATGGGGGCATTTATGGGCATGGGTATGGCTGGTAACATGGGAGGCAATAATGCGGCCCAGATGATGCAGATGGGAGCAATGCAACAGCAGCAGGCTCAACAGGTACAGCAGCCTCAGCCACCTCAGACACCGCCACCAGCTGCGGCAGCTCCGGCTGGAAGCTGGAAGTGCTCTTGTGGTAATGAAAATACTGGCAAGTTCTGTACCCAGTGCGGTGCCAAAAAACCTGAACCTCAGGGCTGGACCTGCAGCTGTGGCAGTGTAAATCAGGGTAAGTTCTGTCCTAACTGTGGTGCCAAGAAGCCAGCAGACGCACCTCTTTACAAGTGTGATAAGTGCGGCTGGCAGCCAGAGGATCCACATCATCCACCTAAATTCTGTCCAGAATGTGGAGATGTATTCGATGAAAACGACATTCAGTGATGGCGATAAACCATATTTTTAGTCTTCAAAAATAACTGATTGGAGGATAAAGATGGCAGATACTTCAGTAAACTATAAATGTCCCAGCTGTAGTGCACCGTTGGCCTATACTCCGGGCAGTGGCAACAGAATAAAGTGTGAATTCTGCGAATCTGAATTTTCCGTAGAGGAAATTGAGAAGTTTTATGATGCCAAGGAGGAGGCGGCTGTACAGGCCCAGGATGTAAAGGATGCCAAAATCGAGAAAAAGACATTTGAAATGGAAGCTGCTGGTGGTGCCTGGGAGGCAGAAGAAATTGCGATTTTAAAGGCCATGACCTGTTCCTCCTGTGGTGCAGAAATTGTCTGCGATAACAACACCATGGCCACTGAATGTGTATATTGTGGTAATCCTACCATGGTGCCAGGACGGTATGAAAGACAGTTACGGCCTGATATGGTTATACCCTTCAATACCACCAAGGAAGATGCCAAGAGGGCTTTTGCTGCCTATCATAGAGGTAAGTGGCTCCTTCCAAGTAATTTTGCATCACAGTCCCGTATTGAGGCTATTCAGGGTATGTATGTGCCATATTGGCTCTTTGATGAGACTGTGGAGGCCAGGGGAACGTTTTCAGCTACCAAGTCACGCTACTACACGGACGGGGATTATGATGTGACAGAGACAGACCATTACAAGGTACTTCGTACAGGTGTCATGCAGTTTAATAACGTTCCAGTAGATGGCAGTGAAAAGATGGATGATAAATGGATGGAGAGTATAGAGCCATTTGATTATACTAAAATGGTTCCGTTTACCACGGCTTATATGGCTGGCTTCCTGGCAGACAAGTATGATGTGGATGCTGAAAAAGCCTATCCGTTTGCACAGGAGCGTGTATATCAGTCAGCTGATGGTGTGCTTCAGTGTACGTTGGATGGCTACGACTCCTGTAGTACGGATTCTCTTAAGGTTGAGCAGATTGCCGGCAGGCAGCAGTATGCCATGGCCCCAGTGTGGATTTTGACCACAAAGTATCAGAATAAGCCTTATACCTTTATTATGAATGGCCAGACTGGCAAGCTGGTGGGAGAGCTTCCGGTGGACGAGAACAAGGCCAAGATGTATATGGGAATTGGTGCTCTGATCACCTTGCCAATCACTTACTTCATTTTTAAGTGGATTGTCCTGATACTGGCGGAAGCCATGATGGATTAAGAAGGGGGACATAAAATGAGAAAAATAGTAACGATTTTGATGTCCCTGCTTTTGATGGTTGCTTTTACCATGCCTGTCATGGCGGAAACTACCAAGGTGAAGCCGGTACAGACAAATTCTACTCAAACAGATAAGAAGGACGTAGCAAATCTTGAATTGCCGGATAATTTGGGTCAAGTGAGTCTCCATGATATGGAAAATTTACTGAAACCCGATCAGCAGAAGGGTTTACTGCAAAAACTAAAGGACATTGAACAAAAGCACAATGTGCGGGTAGTGGTAATGACAGTTCCAAAGGATTCCAGGACGGGCAGTGAGAGCGGCATCAAGAAATTTGCTGACGATACCCTGAACAAGTACTATCGTGACGAGGCCCATAATAATGGCAGCATTATGATGGTGGTTTGTCCAAGTGCCAGAAAATGGGCTGTTACTACCGACAACAATATGCGGGCACGTGTTACTGATGAAAATGGCTATCCGGCCATAAAAGATGCCTTCATGAGTGATCTGAAGGACAACAATTATGACGGTGCCTTCAATGCCTATGCCGACGAGGTAGACCGGCTTCTTGCCTATTATGAGGAAGAAGGGGAGCCTTGGGATCCGGCCAATGAATTTAGTTATGTAGGCTTTGTATTGGCTGTGCTGGCTTCTTTAGGCCTTGGCTGGATTTGGGTTGAGTATTTACGTGGCAAGATGAGCAATGTTCGGTTTGTGGGAGAGGCTGATGAATATTTGGACAGAAATTCCGTCAACATCACTGAACAGAGTGATACATTCTTGCGTACTACCAGAACTGTGACCAAGCGGGTTAAGAGCGACAACTCAAGCTCCGGAGGTGGCGGCGGCAGAAGCAGCAGCAACGGCGGTGGCAGCGGTAGTTATTAAAAAACTATATTAACTCACGGCGGGGCGCGTAATAGTGTCCCGCTTGTTTTTGCCTTTTTCTTGTGGAAAAATATTATATTTAGGGGTATAATATGGCAGTTAGATTGAATTAAATTAGGAGAGAGATAAAATATGGATTTGAGCTTTATGGAATTGATTAAAACTGTAATATTAGGTATTGTGGAGGGCCTTACGGAGTGGCTTCCTATCAGCAGTACCGGCCACATGATTTTGGTGGACGAGTTTATCAAGCTGGATGTTTCAAAGTCCTTTATGGATATGTTCCTTGTGGTTATTCAGCTGGGAGCTATTCTGGCTGTTGTGGTGCTGAATTTTGATAGGCTGAATCCATTTTCCAGCCACAAATCCAGCATTGAAAAGAAGGAGACCTATCAGCTGTGGTACAAGGTAATATTTGCCTGTCTTCCAGCGGCAATTATTGGCCTTATGTTCAACAAGTACATGGAGGAGCACTTCATGACGGCTCCGGTGGTGGCCTTTACCTTGATTTTCTATGGTATTATGTTCATTGTGGTGGAGAACTACAACAAAAACCGCACTCCGGCAGTTACTGACTTGAATAAGCTGAGCTATAAGACAGCGTTTATAATTGGTCTTTTCCAGGTGCTTTCTTTGGTGCCGGGCACATCCCGTTCCGGCTCCACTATATTGGGTGGTATTCTTTTTGGTGCTTCCCGCTATGTGGCAGCTGAGTTTACCTTCTTTTTGGCAATACCGGTTATGTTTGGTGCCAGCCTTTTAAAAATCGTTAAATTTGGTATCCATTTCACCGGGGCGGAAATGCTGATTCTGGTTATCGGCATGGCCACAGCCTTTGTAGTATCTGTTATTTCCATTAAATTCCTGTTAAGATATATTAAGAACAACGACTTTAAGCCATTTGGCTACTACCGTATAGCTCTGGGCATTATTGTAATTGCGTATCTCCTGATGGTTGGTGACCCAACTCAGGGGTAATGGGGGGATAGTGTATGCGTTTTGTATCGTGGAATGTTAACGGCCTTCGGGCCTGTCTGACAAAGGGATTCATGGAATCATTCAGGGATATGGATGCTGATGTTTTCTGCCTTCAGGAAACAAAGATGCAGGAGGGGCAGGCTATCCTTGATTTGCCAGGTTACAAGCAGTATTGGAACAGCGCGGAAAAGAAGGGTTATTCCGGTACCGCTATCTTTACCAGGGTGGAGCCTATTGATGTAACCTATGGTATTGGCATTGAGGAGCATGACCATGAGGGCCGTGTCATCACTATGGAGTTTGAGGACTACTATCTGGTGACGGTGTACACTCCAAATTCTCAAAAGGAGTTGGCTCGCCTTGCTTATCGTATGACCTGGGAAGAAGCCTTTAAGGAGTATGTTTGCGGTCTGGACAAGGAAAAGCCGGTTATTATTTGTGGTGACTTAAACGTAGCCCATAAGGAAATCGACTTGAAAAATCCAAAAACCAATCATAAGAACGCCGGCTTTACCGATGATGAACGCCAGAAATTCACGGAGCTTTTGCAGGCAGGCTTTACCGATACATTTAGAAAGGTGTATCCAGATGTAACCGGAGCATACACCTGGTGGTCCTATCTGAGAAAGGCCAGAGCCAACAACGCCGGATGGCGTATAGACTACTTCCTTATTTCTAATCGCCTCGATGATAAAATCGAGTCAGCTACCATCTATAACGAAATCTTCGGCAGCGACCACTGCCCAGTAGGGTTAGAGCTGAAATAAGAAAACATAATAGAAAGAGGAATTTATGTTAGGAAAAACCAAAGGCAAGCAGTTGGTGGAATATGTTCCAGATTATGTGGTATTTGACCTGGAAACCACGGGTATTTCCTGTTACAAGGACAGTGTGGTGGAAATATCGGCCTTAAAGGTCATTGGTGGTGTGGTGGAGGAGGAGTTTTCCAGCCTTGTTAATCCCCAGCGGAGTATTCCATACGATGCCTCCAGGGTAAATGGTATTACGGATGCTATGGTGGCGGATGCGCCGTTGTTCAACGATGTGCTGATGAAGTTTATTGATTTCACCGAGGGCATGACCTTGGTGGGACACAATATCCATAGCTTTGATTTAAAATTTATCTATCGTGACAGTGAGAAGTTTTACGGTGGTATACCGGGGAATGACTATGTGGATACCTTGAGACTGGCCAGAAAATATCTGCCCCAGCTAAAGCGACACAGCCTTACCGTGTTGGCGGAATATTATGGTATTTCCACTCAGGGAGCCCACCGGGCACTAAATGATTGTCACATGAACCAGCAGGTGTATGAACAGCTGGGGCTGATAATTAATAAGGGCTGCAGGCCATTGTTTTCTTTTTAATAGTACTAAATAATTAATGGATAATATTTACAAATTAGTATATCTATGATAATATATCCCCGTATTTTTAGTATGTTAATGTGTATATTTATTACTGGAAATGCGTCATTACATATGTTTAAGAAAGGGTATGAAGCAAGAAATGAGCAAGACAAGTGATGTAGCCATAACTTTTTCCATTGAGGATTATTTGAACGGCATTAACCCAAAGAAGGTTATTACCAATGTAAGAAATATGTTGGCACGTCTGACTGAGTACAAGGAAACTGATAAGACAATCACTATTTTCTTTGATGACATTAATTGGGATGACAGCGATCAGGAGATTGCTTCTTTCATGGATGTGGCAAGACAGTTTGATTTTATTTTACAGACGATTTGTGGAGATAATGCGGACAGACAGCTTAATGTTGTTGATCCTTCCTCTGAACTGTTTTCACTGAATGAAGAGCCTGCTGTAGTAAAGAAGTTTGCTATCTGAGGATAGATAATCATACATTTTTATTGCAGAAAAATACAATATATGGTACAATTTCAAACAGTTTAAGAAATGAAAAACAATGATGAAGAAAGTAATCTGTAGGTGAACCTTTTAGCGAGCAGGGAAGCGGTGAAAGCCCTGTAGTAGTAGCGACAGATGAAAATCACTTCGGAGTAGCAGGTCAAAATGCAATATGCTTGTTGCAGAGTAGGCTGAGCCGGGATCTCCCGTTATAGAGATAGTATATGCTGGTATACGAAATAGGTGGTATAGTGAAGCTAGGCTTCATCCTGTTTTGGGGTGAAGTCTTTTATTTTACATTGTAGCTCCCGTCCTATTTTGGGCGGGAGTTTTTATTTTGATGGCTGCCAGTACAGCAAAAACAGGAGGTAATCATTTTGTACAACAAGGTTGACACAAACCTGAATTTCGTTCAGCGCGAAAGAGAAATCCTGAAGTTTTGGAAGGAAAATGACATTGCCAAGAAGTGTATTGATATCCGCGAAGGCTGCGATACCTTTACTTTCTACGATGGCCCCCCAACTGCCAACGGCAAGCCTCATATCGGTCACGTTTTGACCCGTGTTATCAAGGATATGCTGCCTCGTTATCAGTCCATGAAGGGCAAGAAGATTCTCCGTAAGGCTGGCTGGGATACCCATGGTCTCCCTGTAGAGCTGGAGGTGGAGAAGAAGCTGGGGCTGGATGGTAAGGAGCAGATTGAAAAGTACGGTATTGAGCCGTTTATCAAGGAATGCCGTGAGTCCGTGTGGAAGTACAAGGGCATGTGGGAGGAATTCTCCGATGTTGTTGGCTTCTGGGCTGATATGGACAATCCTTACATTACCTATGAAAATAATTATATTGAGTCCGTTTGGTGGGCTCTTAACGAAATTTGGAAGAAAGGCCTCCTTTATAAGGGGCACAAGGTAGTTCCTTACTGCCCTCGCTGTGGTACACCATTGTCATCACATGAGGTGGCTCAGGGCTACAAAGATATTAAGGAGCGTTCCGCCATGGTTCGCTTTAAGGTAAAGGGTGAGGAGAATACCTCCTTCCTGGCTTGGACTACCACCCCTTGGACATTGCCTTCCAATCTGGGCTTGGTTGTAAATGCTGATGTGGATTATGTTAAGGTAAGCTGCAACGGCGAGTATCTGATTTTGGCTGAGGCGCTGGTAGAGAGCGTATTCTCCGGCATTAAGTCCAAGGATAACCCAGAGGAAGCTGCTAAGGTAGAAATAGTGGAGCGTTTTAAGGGTAAGACTTTGGAGCACAAGGAATACGAGCCGCTTTATCCATTTGCTGAGGGTAAGATTAAGAAAAAGTGCTTCTTTGTAATGTGTGATGACTATGTAACTACCTCTGATGGTACTGGTATCGTTCACACTGCTCCTGCCTTTGGTGAGGACGATGCCCGTGTTTGCCGCAACTACGATATGGACTTTGTTCAGTTTGTTCACAGCAAGGGTAACATGACCGAGGAAACCAAGTGGGCCGGTGTATTCGTTAAGGATGCGGATCCAATGATTTTGGATGATTTGAAGGCTTCCGGCAAGCTCTTTAAGGCACCTAAGTTCGAGCATAGCTATCCACACTGCTGGCGTTGCGACACTCCACTGATTTATTATGCTCGTGAGTCCTGGTTCATCAAGATGACTGATGTAAAGGAAAAGCTCATTGCCAACAACAACACCATTAACTGGCTGCCAGACACCATCGGCAAGGGCCGTTTCGGTGAATGGCTTGAGCATGTTCAGGATTGGGGAATCAGCCGTAACCGATATTGGGGTACACCACTTAACATTTGGGAGTGTTCCTGTGGCTGTCAGCATTCCATCGGTTCCATTGAGGAGCTGAAGACCATGTCTGACAACTGTCCAGAGGATATTGAGCTTCACCGTCCATATATCGATGCTGTTACTATTAAGTGCCCGGATTGTGGCAAGGAAATGAAGCGTGTACCAGAGGTTATTGACTGCTGGTTCGATTCCGGTTCCATGCCATTTGCCCAGTGGCATTATCCGTTTGAAAATAAGGAAATCTTTGAGGAGCGTTATCCGGCTGACTTTATTTCCGAGGCTGTAGACCAGACCCGTGGCTGGTTCTATTCATTGCTGGCAATTTCCACATTGCTCTTTGATAATTCTTCCTATAAGAATGTAATTGTCCTGGGCCATGTTCAGGATAAGGACGGTAAGAAGATGAGCAAGTCCAAGGGCAATGCTGTTGACCCTATGGATGCTCTTAACAAGCATGGCGCAGATGCTATTCGTTGGTATTTCTATGAAAACAGTGCACCTTGGCTGCCAAATCGTTTCCATGATGATGCGGTTCAGGAGGGCCAGCGTAAGTTCATGGGTACTCTTTGGAATACCTATGCCTTCTATGTTCTGTATGCTAATATCGATAATTTCGACGCTACCAAGTATGAGCTGGATTATGACAAACTGTCAGTAATGGATAAGTGGGTGCTGTCCCGCCTGAATACTCTTATTAAGACCGTGGATAACAATCTGGCCAACTACAAGGTTACTGAGACTGCCAAGGCTCTCCAGGAATTTGTGGATGAGCTGTCCAACTGGTATGTACGCCGCAGCCGTGAGCGTTTCTGGGGCAAGGAAATGAACCAGGATAAGATCAATGCTTACATGACTCTGTATACTGCGTTGGTTACCGTTATTAAGCTGGCTGCTCCTATGGTTCCATTCATCACTGAGAGCATTTACAGAAATCTCGTATGCAGCGTAGATGATAAGGCTCCTATGTCCGTTCACATGACTGACTTCCCGGTTGCCAATGAGGCATTTATTGATGCTGAGCTGGAGAAGAACATGGAGCTGGTACTTGAGGTAGTAGTTCTTGGCCGTGCTGCCCGTAATGCATCCAACATCAAGAACCGTCAGCCAATTGGTAATATCTTTGTAAAGGCTGACAGCGAGCTCGACGACTTCTTTAAGGAAATCGTGGCTGGTGAGCTGAACGTGAAGAATGTTGAGTTCAAGGATGATATGGAGGAGTATCTCTCCTACACCCTTAAGCCTCAGTTCAAGGTGCTTGGCCCTAAGGTAGGAAAGCAGATCGGTGAGGTCAAGGCTGCTCTGGCAACGCTGGATGGTGCTGCTGCCAAGGAGGAGCTGGACAAGACCGGCAAGCTGAAGCTGTCCTTAAAGAGCGGCGATGTAGAGCTGATTCCTGAGGATATTGATATTACTATGTCCCAGACTGAAGGCTTTGCAACCCAGCGCTATGGCAAGGTTACTATAGCTCTCGAAACAACGTTGACTCCTGAGCTGGTTGAGGAGGGCTTTGTCCGTGAGATTATCTCCAAGCTCCAGACCATGCGTAAAGAAAATGGCTTTGAGGTTACTGACCGCATTAACGTATTTGCAGCAGGAAATGACAAGCTCACCGGCATCCTGTCCCGCAACGAGGATATGGTAAAGAGCATTGTCCTCTGTGATGGTATTACCTATGGTACCACCGATGGTTTCACCAAGGAGTGGAATATCAACGGTGAGAACATTACTTTGGGAGTAAAGTAATTTAATTAATCAAAGTATTATTTTTGGTCCCTGTTATTGGAATGTATTTTCTGATAGCAGGGGCTTTGTTTTTCTTTGAGGTTTACAATATTTTGTATCTTGGTGTAAAATTTATATAGTATTTTAATTAAAAAAGAGAGTTTGGGGATATTATCATGAAGGATATCGTTGTGGATTTACGCCAAATTAGTAATGAAGATAGAAATGAAGCAATTGAATTGGAAAAAAAGCTATTTAAACTGAATCATACCATGCCTCGAACTGAGGAATACATGACGGCTATTAAGGATATCTTTGGCGAGGGGGTTGGTGAAGGCAGTTATATAGTTGCACCTTTGTCGGCGGTTTGTGCTCATAATATTGTTATTGGAAAGAATGTATATATTAACAGCAATTTTCTGGCCATGGCCCGGGGTGGCATTACCATTGAGGATGATGTGCAGATTGCGGGAAATGTTTCTGTACTTTCAAATAATCATGATCCTTATGAGCGGATGGTTTTGACCTGCAAACCGGTTCGTATTAAGCAAAGAGCATGGATTGGTGCCGGTGCTACCATATTACCTGGGGTGACAGTGGGCAAATATGCTATTGTGGGAGCTGGTTCAGTGGTTACCCAGGATGTGCCGGATTATAGTGTGGTGGTAGGAAACCCAGCCCGTGTAGTCAAGGAACTGGATGTTGATAAATTCCCTGATATGGCATCTCCTTCCATAAAAAATAGCTATATGGGCAGCTATAATTTCCAGGGAGGCGAAACCGGGTATTTCAGTATGATTCCTTATGGTGAAAGGGATAGCTTGGCTGAAATCAGATTTTTGGCACCTGAGGGGGCAGAAAAGATAGCCCTTGATAATGAGGAGGAAGGCTGGAAGCTGGCTGATGGTACCATTTTGAATCTAACGAGGGGACTTTTCACCCGTCGCCTGGGTGATGTTATAGAACCGGTTATTAAAAATCCAAATAAACCGGGTGAAATGATTGCCATAGCCTATGAGGTGACAGATGGGGATATGTCCTTGGAGGAAGAATGGTCATTTTTGGATGACTTCTGCTGATTTGAAACGTTGGTGGAGGTGCTTTTGTAATGGGTAAAAAACATTTTCGTATGGTGGACATAATTGCCAAAAAACGGGATGGCGGTGAATTGTCCACTGAGGAAATAAAATATTTTATTGACGGCTGTGTGGCTAAAACAATTCCTGCCTATCAAATATCGGCTTTGCTGATGGCCATATATTTCCAGGGGATGACGGACCCAGAATTGGCAGAGTTCACTTTGGCTATGGCCCATTCCGGGGTTATGGTGGACTTGTCCGGCATTGACGGCATAAAGGTGGACAAGCATTCCACTGGAGGCGTAGGGGATAAGTTTACCATGGGAATTGCACCTATTGTAGCGGCCTGTGGTGTGAAAATGGTCAAAATGAGTGGCCGTGGTCTTGGACACACAGGTGGAACGGTGGATAAGCTGGAATCAATTCCGGGGTATTGCACCACTCTGGAAAAGGATGCTTTTTTCAAACAGGTAAATGAAATAGGGGTATGTGTTATCGGGCAGAGTGGTAATCTGGCTCCTGCGGATAAGATATTATATGCCCTTCGTGATGTTACCGGCAGTGTGCCAAGTATACCGTTGATTGCGTCATCCATAATGAGCAAGAAGCTGGCGGCCGGGGCAGATTGTATATTACTGGATGTAAAATGCGGCAGCGGAGCATTTATGAAAAATGAAGCAGATGCCACTATATTAGCGGAAAAAATGGTGAGCATCGGCGAACATAATGGCCGACGCACTATGGCCTTTGTCACCAACATGGATGTGCCCATAGGGAATAAGATTGGTAATGCCCTGGAGGTGCAGGAGATAGTTGATGTGCTGAATGGTCGTGGACCAAAAGCGTTGACCAAGGGCTGCGTGGAACTGTCAGCGGCATTGCTGGTGATGGCTGGCAAAGGAACAATGGATGAATGTACTGCAATGGTTAACCAATGTATCTCTGATGGTAGTGCCCTGCAAAAGCTAATTGATATGGCCAAGGCACAGGGGGGAGATACGACAATGCTGGAGGATAGCAGTAAATTCCCTGTGGCACCAATTTGTTATGAGCTTAAATCTCCAACTGATGGCTATATTTCTTATATGGATGCTGAAGCTATAGGTAATGCTTCCACTATGCTGGGGGCAGGCAGAGAAACCATGGATAGTATTATAGATCCGTTAGCGGGTATAGTCCTGTGCAAAAAAACCGGTGATAAGGTGGAAAAGGGCGAGGTGTTGGCTAATCTGCATACTTCAAGAGCGGAGCTGGTGGAACCAGCAGCTGAAAGATATTTGGATGCACTGACCTTTAGCCAAGATAAGCCTCCTGCCACCAAGTTGGTGTATGCCATGGTGGACAAAAAAGGGGTAAAAAAGCTCTAAACACCATATTTCAAAATAAAAACTAAAAATGCCGAAACAAGTAAGTATGTAAGTGTAAGAAAGGTGAGGCAGAGTATGAATGCAATTTTTTCCCGTACCAGTGTGCGCAGCTATGAGGAAAAGCCAGTGGAGTCTGAAAAGATCGAAAAGATTTTGCGGGCGGCTATGGCGGCTCCTTCTGCTATGAATCAACAGCCTTGGGAGTTTTATGTAGTAACAGATAAGTCTGTTTTGCAGGAGCTTTCCAAGGCCAGTCCTTACACAGGCATGGTGGCAGGTGCCCCTGTGGCAATAGTGGTGTGTGGACGCAAGGAGAATCTGCCGGTTCCGGAGTTGGTGCAGGTGGATTTGTCCCTGGCTACTGAAAATATTTTGCTGGAGATTGAGGAACAGGGCCTGGGTGGCGTTATGTTGGGAATAGCTCCTTTTGCTGACAGGATGGAACGGGTTTCCAGAGCCTTGAATATATCAGATAATCTGGATGTATTTACCGTTGTGCCATTTGGTTATCCTGCCAAGAAGAATCCTCAGCAGGACCGCTATGACAACTTGCGGGTTCATTATGTTAAATAAAAATAATTAATTGTCAGACGTAATACGTAATATAAAAGGATTCCTACCATGTTATTGTTTGTGGCAGGAATCCTTTTTGTGTTAATAAAAACTAATATTTTATTGCCGTAAATAATTTTATTTTTTTATTTTCAAAAGAAGGAATATATTCAGATTTGTCGAACAAATTTATAGTAGGACGTTATCGGTGTTATTTTGATTCATTATAAAGGAGAGTAAGTATGGAAAAAGATCAATTGATTGCCGAGATGAAGAAGATTGTCGGGGAAGAAAATGTTCTTCATTCCAAGGAGGCCCTTTATGCATATTCTTATGATGCAACACCAGGCCATATTTATATGCCTGATGTGGTGGTTTCCCCTGGCAATGTACAGGAAGTATCTGCTATCATGAAGTTTGCCAACGAGCACAAAATTCCAGTTTATCCTAGAGGCTCAGGCACTAATCTTTCAGCGGGCACTGCACCTCTTAAGGGTGGTATTGTTCTGTTGATGCTTCGTTTTAACAAAATACTTGATCTGGATTTGGAGAACCTTATTGCAGAGGTTGAGGTTGGTGTTGTAGTTCAGGATATTAATGATTATGTTGCACCACATGGCCTTATTTATCCTCCTGATCCTGGTACTGTAAAGACTGCCAGTCTTGGTGGTACTATCTGCGAAAATTCCGGTGGCCTCCGTGGCCTGAAATATGGTATTACCAAGAATTACGTTCAGGGGTTGGAAGTAGTTTTGGCCAATGGTGACATTATTCATACAGGTGGCAAGAACGTAAAGGATGTTTCCGGCTATGATATGACCAAGCTCTTTACAGGCTCTGAGGGTACTCTTGGTATTATCACCAAGGCGTACCTTAAGCTGGTTCCAAAGCCTGAGGCACAGGCCAGCATGATTGCAGTATTTAACACTCTGGAGGATGCCGGTAATGCGGTATCTGATATTATTGCAGCAAAGATTATTCCTGCAACCATGGAAATACTTGACAATTCTTCTATCCGTACAGTTGAGGACTTTATGCACGTAGGCTTGCCAACGGATGCAGCTGCTATTTTGCTTCTGGAGGTTGACGGTCATCCGGTTATTGTGGCTGATGAGAAGGAAAAGGTTATGGAGGTATTGAAGAAAAACAATGCCGCTGAGGTTACATTGGCCAAGTCTCCTGAACATAAGGAGCAGCTTTGGACGGCCCGTCGTATGGCCCTGCCTTGTCTGGCCAAGCTCCGTCCAACTACCTTTGTTGAGGATGCCACTGTTCCAAGAAGCAAGCTGACCCAGTTCCTGAAGATTGTTACCAAGGCTGCCAAGGATTTCAATGTTACCATTGGTACCTTTGGTCATGCAGGAGACGGCAACATGCATCCTACTATTGTGTGTGACCTTCGTGACAAGGAAGAGATGGAGCGGGTTCATAAGGCTATGGACGTTATTTTCCGCGGTGCTGTTGAATTGGGTGGTACTCTCTCAGGAGAGCATGGCATTGGCCTTGGCAAGCTCCCTTGGATGGAACTCCAGCACGGCAAGGAAGGTATGAATGCCATGAAGGCTATCAAGCGGGCTCTTGATCCTAATCTGATTTTGAACCCTGGCAAGCTGATAGGAGAGTGTTAATATGGCTAATGAAATCACAGCAGAGGAAATTAACAAGCATGATGCCACATTGCTGAAGGATATAGACGATGCGTTGGCCAACTGCATGAAATGCGGTAACTGTCAGGCCGGGTGCCCAATTTATCGGGAAACCCGCAAGGAATTCTCCGTTGCCAGAGGCAAGATTTCCCTGATGCAGGCTATCCTTAGTGGCAAGCTGGAAATTACCAAGGAATTTGACTCTATGATGGCTCAGTGTCTTACCTGTAAGACCTGTGCTGCCAACTGTCCTTGCGGTGTAAAGGCAGATGAGCTGATACTTCGTGGGCGTCATGCAACCATTAAGGCCCGTGGCCTTAATCCAATAAAAAAGACTGTATTCAGTTTATTGTCCAATCGCCCGCTCTTTAATACAGTATTGCGCATGGGTGGTATGTTTGGCTGGCTCACCTTTAAGGATATTCCAGATAAAAATGCAGTGCTTTCCCGTCTGCCAATGCCTGGTATGGATCCGAACAGAGCAACGGCTCCATTGGCCTCTACACCATTGAGGGCAGAGTACCCACCTGTAATCAAGGTGGACAATCCTAGATATAAGGTTGCTTTCTTTACTGGATGTACTATTAACTTCATGTACACTGATATGGGTAAAGCTGTTATCGAAGTATTGAAGGAAAATGGTCATGAGGTTATATTGCCGGGAGCTCAGCATTGCTGTGGCACGCCGGTGCATGTATCCGGTGCCTTTGAGCTGGCCAATGAAATGGCTAAGCACAACATTGAAGTCTTTGAGCGGTTTGATTGCGATTATATTGTTGGTGCTTGCGGTTCCTGTGTGGAAGCATTGCTCGACTATCCAAAATGGCTGGAAGATGAGCCTGATTGGGCAGTCAGGGCGCAGGCCTTGGCCGATAAGGTACGGGAAATCAGCCAGTTCCTGGTGGAGACTGGATATAAAACGGATAATCTTGGGGCTATCAACAAGACCGTTACCATGCACGATCCTTGTCATATGGTCCGTGGAATTCACGTTACGGAGCAGCCTAGAGAGATTTTGAAGTCCATTCCTGGCCTTAACTTCGTGGAAATGAAGGAGCATGACCGTTGCTGCGGCTCCGGTGGTTCCTTCAGCTTGGCTCATTATGAGTTGTCCCGTCAGATTAATGACAGGAAGTGTGAAAATATCAAGGCTACCAATGCAGACTATGTATGTGCCAGCTGTCCAAGCTGCCGTATGCATATAACGGATGGTATCGTACAAAATAAGATGCCACAGGTGGTCTATCACCCAATCCAGCTATTGGCCGAGTCTTATAAGCTGGGGAAACAAAAGTAAAATGAATCGTATAAAGCCAGCTGGTGAGATACCGGCTGGCTTTTAAAATGCAAAAATATATTACAAAAACTTGACTTAGACCTTGCTTTTACTGTAAAAATAGGGAAATGATAGAAATTGTAGTGTGAAATAGGATTGATAAAATATGACAGGAAAGAATAAAATCTCACGCCGGAATTTTATAAAGCTCATGGCCGGAATTGGTGTATTGGCTGTTGGTGGCGGTATTTTTACTTTGAGAAAAACCTCCCTTGGCCGGGATATAGAAAATCAGGCCAGAGAGCTTTTACAGGATAAACAAGTACAATACCTTCGGCAGATGGTGACATCCGATAACGCAAGGAGTCGAAGAATAATGTGGCAATCTACGGAATACATGAGCAATCCACAAATCCGTCTACGTCTGCAAAATGATACTAAACGGGAAATGGTCATTCCTGCTCAGGATGATTCCTTTTTTGATGATGGAGAAAATCACATTCAATATTCTGCCCTGCTGGATAAATTGGAGCAAGGTGTTAAGTATGAATTTGCCGTTGAAGATGGCAGTAAAGCCAGTAAATGGTTTCCAGTGCAGACTGCTACAGATAATAAAGATAAGTTTTCTATGCTGATCTTTACGGACTCCCAGTCCAGTGATTACAGTGATTGGAGAAATGTGGCCCAAAATGCCATTAAAAGTCATCCGGAAGCGGAAATTTTCACCAATTTGGGTGATTTGGTGGATAATGGAGAGGATAGCAGTCAATGGCGGGCTTGGTTCGGGGCCCTTGATGGCATTATTGACCAGATACCATTTGCACCAGTGTTGGGTAATCATGAGTGTTATAACCGGGACTGGAAGCAACAGCTTCCTATGGCTTACTTACACTACTTCAATGTTCCTGCTAATAACAGTAAGGAATTCAACCGTTATTATTATTCCTTTGATTATGGTCAGGTGCATTTTTCAGTATTAGGTACAGTAGAAAGAGAGATTAAGGACTTTAAATCTGGGTTAATGGATGAACAGGCGAATTGGCTGGAAAAGGATTTGCAGGGTACAAATAAACCATGGAAAATCGTTCTGATGCATAGAGATGTCCTTCAATATCGTATTGCCAAACGGCCGGAGCGCCAGGAAGGATTTTCCGAGGAAGGTCAGCTGTTTATGCCTATTTTTGAAAAATACAATGTAGATATTGTATTGACTGGTCACCTCCATACATATAGAAATCGTGGGCATGTTATACAGGGAAAGCATGACCCTAATGGCCCACTGTATATTTTGTGTGGCTTATCCGGTAATGTACGCTATGACCGTCTGTGGACTAATCATTCCTTGGACAAGGTGGTGGCACCTCAGCCGGAAACCGATAATTATATGACCATGGATGTGGACGGCAGAGAGATTACGATTCGTTGCTTCCTGCCTGATGGAACGCAGATAGATGAAGTTAAGGTGAAAAAATAGCTGGGCAAAACCATCATGTATTGGAGGAATACTTTTTAGCGTGTGGGTTTTGTGCTATACTTTAGGAAGATTACATTTAGTTAAAGGGGATGGGTTAGGATGATTAGACAACGGCTGCCGCTGCTTTGTAAAATTGCTGCTATGGTAATGATAATGTTTTTCGCGGGAAATATCGGTATTAATACTGGTGAGGCATCTGTGTGGAACAGGGCATTTACTTATAAGGGCGATGTGTACAGCATAGATAATTTCCGGACAAGCATTGTAGATTTCCAAAAATCCGGTAAGGCCTTGGTATCATGGTGGCGTGTAGAGATGGAGGACGGTTCATACTCTATAGAGAAATGGGCGTATAAGGGGAATCTGGCCCGTGGCACAGCTAAAGGCTGCTTGCTGGCTGTCGTTAAATATAATTCTGTAGGCGAGAGTGAGGAAAGCAAAACTATCACCGATAACCCTTTGGAGGCGGAATATCAGGTGGTTTTTCCTGAGTCCATCGGTGAAGAAAAATATCGGACTGCTATACAAGTGTATTGTGATAGACGGGGACTCTATCAGGCAGAGGAAATATCTGAGGTATGGAAATAAGCTGATGCCAGCATAAAGAAACCAGCTAATGTTGATAATTTAATAGAATTATATGAACTATAAAAGCCAGCCGCGTGGGCTGGCTTTTTGCTTTAATCACTTTCCGGCGGAATATATTCAATTAAATCAGTAATATCACAGTCAAGGGCGTAACATAGTCTGGCTAAAACAGCTGTGTCAAGACGTTGTATTGTATTTTTACAATATCCACGGACCTGGGAACGTTGTAATTCAGCCCGAAATGCTAGCTTGTTGATACTGATATTTTGTGCCTGAAGTATATTATCTAGCTTTATATTTATTCTCCCATAATTAATTTCTTTCATAATCAATCACCCAAAACAAGACTTAAACATTTCAACCTATATTTTATTCTTTTTATCGTTTAATTGTAATGGATAAAATATTATGGTAAGATTTATATGGGTAGATATATACCCATATAAAGCATGTTTTTTTAGATGGCTTAAATATACTTGGTATTTCTTAAACAGTTCGTTTAATGATGGGAGGAAATGGGATATGTTTAAAAATCATATTTCAGCAGGGATAGCGGCTTTTCTTATGTGTACGGGTGTGATGGTTGGCCTGCCAACTATGGCTGATGCGGCAACAACTGTGAATATTGATAGGGATGATGTGGCTTACCACCGTGTGGCTGATACCCAGTCCAAAAAGTGGGATTTTGAATATGAGCCACAGCAAGGCATAAAGGTAGGGTATATTATTACCGGTGACCACGAGGCTTTGCTTGATGATGACACCATGGGGTATATCCGTCGTGTACTTCATACCAAGTTCCCTGGAGCCCGTTACCCTATGGAACGCATGGAAAATATCGACGGGCATATCCATATGGGACGTCGCAATACTGGTGATACCTTTATTCTAAGTGAAGCCCATGATGTGTTGGCCTTGGAATTTGAAAAGCTGGAGAATATGCATGAGAAAACAACAATAAAGCGTACAGTCACTGATAGAGAATCAACGACAGTAACTACCCAAGTAGAAGAAAGTGGTTCTTTGAATAATAACGCTTATGATTATACCCCTCATCTCACCACACTTCCTAAAGATGATTATGTTCAGTTTGCCAGGGAATTGGAGGAAGAAGGATTAGGTGGTTATGATTATCTAATCATGTTTAACATTAAACCTTTAAAGAGTGTTGTTAAGGGTAAAATGTTTGGTTCTACCCGTCAGAGTGATTTCAGACTGTCAGTTCGTGCAATTGACGTAGCAACTGGACGATATATTGACCGTGGAGAATATTTATCAAGGGGTACTTCCTCCAGTGCCAATATATCACTTCCGTTTATTGGAAATTTGGGGCCAGGGCCGAGCTGGCGCAGAGCAATGAGAAAATCCCTTATTGATGCCATGATAAAGAGCTTTGACCATATGCCAATAGGCAAGTATTCCATCTGTGATAATCCATACTGTGCCAGACGTCAGGACGAAATTCGTATGGAAAGCGTTTTTGGTAAGAGCCACCGTCATTGTGTAAAACACTGTAATGATAAGACCTTCTGCGGTGACCATATGGTAAGCTACCAGATTGATGCTGATTTGCCATCAGGTTATGTAAAAGGCCAAAAGGATGAACTTTATATCCGTGATTAAGTGATTGTTGTTATATAACAGAAATTATTTAGTATCACATTTAATAGGGGGAGTAGTATATACTACTAAGATGTTTCTGCATATCATA
>NZ_JAZTZI010000015.1:0-1039 GCF_045637405.1 Anaerovibrio sp. | reverse complement strand
GTACGGGCTGCCATGGAATAATCCACTTGTGCCTTTCCGGTCAGGTGAAATACCACCAAATCTTCCATCAAAAAGGCGTGCTTTGCCTGGCTATAAATTTCCGGATGATGCTTTTTGATCCACATCATTTTACATATACTGTACATTTCATGAGGCTTTACACCGGTAATGGATGCCATATCCAAGCTATCCATGCCTTTAAGCAGCTGCTCACATTCCTCTTTCCCTCTCGGATCGCTGTACAGCATAACCGGATGCAGCGGAGTTCCCTGCTCGTCCGTCATGACAAAGCTTTCTCCAAAGCTGGTCACACCAATGCCTGCAATATCCGGGTATTTTGCTGCCATTTCCCGGATTACCTGCATCACCTTTTCCAGAATTGCCTGGGCATCGATTTCATGTCCGCTGTGCCCTCTGCTTACCGGATAGTCCTGGTACGCCTTATCTAAATATTTACCGGTTGCATCAAATACACTTAATTTACAGCCGGTAGTTCCAATATCAAGTCCTGCAATCTTCATCATACACACCCTTAGTCAATATCCACCCAGTCATAGCCCAGATAGGTAACAAAAGCTTCCTTTAAAATCTCTTTCATATGGCCCACACCAACAGAAGTATGGTGCTTAAAGCCTCCTCTTGCCAGCTTAATCAACTTATTCTGCAAATCAGGAATCTCGCATACGCCGCCGCATCCAAAGAAACTTTCCTCAATCGGGTCATCCGTAAACTGTGCCTCGCTGGCATATACAATAATCTTGCCATCCTTTGTCTGGCAGTTGGAAATGGTCGTTGGAAATGCCTTAATTCGGCCTTCATTACAGCCCCATCCGGAACCCGGATCATTCTTAGCAAACATCTTATGCTCGGTAACGGTTCCTTTTCCGGCCATCAGCCCCTGAGCTACCGGTCCGCAGTGGAACAGGATCACTTTGTTCTCGTCATCCCCGTAATTATTGTTCCAGTCAAGCACTGCCGTAGGCTCTTCACTTGCCAGGTTCATAGCACGCATGGTAAGTGCAGAACACATATCAATTTC
>NZ_JAZTZI010000014.1:0-11430 GCF_045637405.1 Anaerovibrio sp. | reverse complement strand
GCACCTTTAATGGTGATGAACGGGGCGATGGCTCCACCCGCTATACTGGTGGCGGTATCCTTGGCAAATGGCAGAAGAATAACGGCTTTTATGTAGAGGGGGGTCTACGGGCCGGTTCTATCCATGATGATGCCAACAATGTGCTTCGTGATGCAAATGGCAATCCATACAGCTATACCACTGATGCCACCTATTGGGGTGCCCATATTGGTGTAGGCCGAGAAATCAAGCTGAACAAAACGGCTGTATTGGACCTTTATGCCAAGTATTTCTACAACCATAGGGGCAGTGTGTCCTTTCATGCCGGTGGCCACTATGATTTGGGAGCAGTGGAATCCAGCGTACTTCGTTTAGGAACCAGATACACTGTGAAGCAGAACGATAATATTAATTACTACGGCGGACTGGCTGTAGAGCATGAATTCTGTGGCAGGGCATCAGGCTTTGCTGATGGTGTGGCCATCCGCGGGGCAGATATCAGCGGAACCAGTGTAAGGGGCGAAATCGGCGCCACTTTCAGGCCTGGGGAAAAGAGTAATGTTACTCTTGATCTGAACCTCAGCGGATTTGCCGGGAAGAAACAGGGCTTTACTGGAGGACTTTCTGCAGTATTCCATATTTAATTTAAAAACTGGTAAAGTGATGGTCTATAGCAGTAAACCGTTTTCTTTGGGCAGTTTTGTCAATCCAAGCAAGATGTATGCTGAAAGCTATTCTGGCGATGGAAAATTTATAGCAAAGAAATGAACCTTGGTGACATTGCCTGGCTTGATGAGGGTGAAGGACAGAAATTCGCCGTCAATAAGGGTTTATCATCCAGGCTATGCCCTTTGCCATCCGCAATTCAGTATTTTGAAAATGAGTTCCCTCATTCATTTCCAGCGTAATATTTATTCCCTGCTCTTCATACCAGTCATGAAGTGCTCTGGTATTGGCCTCTACGGTCCTTAATAATTTGTTACGGCCACGAGCTTCTCTATCCCCCAAGGAAAAATACATACATTGTGGCTTTATTTTCAAATCATTATTCTCTGCATAAGGCAAAAAATCCGGATACCAAAACGAGCCAGAAGCACTGGCTATACGAGAAAACATGGTGGTTTTATATAAGGAATATACCGCAAAGAGTCCAGCCAGGGAATAACCTGCCAAAGCAATATACTGGGGCTTGGCAGAAAGCAGCTGCAAAATTTTAGGCACAATACAATCAGTCAGCTGTGGCAAATATTCATCTGCCTTACCAGTACAAGGACTATTGCCTTTAAATAACGGCGGAAGCGCCCATGGCGACATATCACCATCCCAATCTAAATTGCCAATACTGGCAAGGGAAAATTCCTTTTCTGACAGTTCAATGGCCAATTTATATACCTGCTCCCCTTCATCCTTTATCTCATGCAGAAGTACCAAGGGAGCATCCTTCCTTTGGGCTGGATATACACAAACCCGTTTGCCGGCAACAATACATTTTTCCATAGATTTCACTTCTCTATTCATCCATAACTTCCAGCAAAAAACTAACGGGACGAAATCCGTCATTGCAGGACAGCATGGCTGAACGAGGATTTTTCATCCATCCATCATAAAAATTCTCTGCCCCATGGGCCAGAGCCATAACGAAGGGTGACATGGTTTCCCAGGCACTTTCACATAATCCTTCTGGTTTTTGCCAACCTTCAGCAATAAAAAACTGTCCCTCTACCATATCACAGGCATGATCTATTGGATTTTCATATTCAGCAATCAGGTCAGCATAACAAGCCTTTCTTTTAACAGTTATCCTAATCCTTTTCAAAGCAATTCCCCCTCATATGAATAAATTATACATTCTAATATTTTTTATACCACATTATTACCTAACATCCCAATAATAAAAAATCAAAAATTGTACATAGTTCGACCTATTTTATTATCAGTAAAAGCTTTTTTATTAAAAACCAGGAATTTACCCCCGTTAAATTATGGGAAATTATATCCATAATTATGATTATTTCTGCGAATCAGAGTTGTTTGCAGCATAGAAATTGAATAATAAACCACAAGGCAGATGATTAAGTACAACAAACCTAATCTCCTGCCTTGTTTTATGATATGCGGTATTCCATATTTAGTATTAGCTTTCATTTACCAGCTTCCCCGTCATGTGTTCCGGTATCAGTTCAATACACTGTACCCGGGAGAAAGCGTTTTTTAGCTCTTTTTCAAGATACTCTTTGTCATCTGTAAATTTCTGTACAAGGTTAGTACATATTTTCCGGGAGGTAGCTTCATCATCAACCAATTTAATCCTTCCAAAAATGATGACACTTTTAATATTTAATGCCCATTCGCCTTCTTTTCGGTATCCTTCATCATAGGTACAGTAGCTGGCCTTATCACAAGCCTTGATGGCATCCATTTTGTGGCCGACCTTCGCACAGTGAAAATACAGTCTGTTATGTTCTTCACAGTACCAGTGATCTAAAGGCACACCATAAGGATAGCCATTATCACCAATGAGAGAAAGCACACCTCTTTTGGAATTGGTTAATACTTCAATACACTCGGATTTGGTAATTTCCTGTTTAATTCTTCTCATTTCTCTAAACATAATCTACCTCCATTATGTAAAAAAAGAAAAGGGTACGCCTTGCAGTTTCTTCAATGGCCTAATGAAACAAACATAGGACGTACCCGGCGGCACAATATATTATGGTATATAATATAGCAGAAATCATAAATATGTGTCAATTACCCGTAGAAAATGATACCAAAACAATATAAAATCTGGGTTTTATGCTATAATATGGAGCAAAGACAAATGGAAAGGCATTTATGGAGAGTGAAATGACTGATATTGGAAAAACAATTATCTATTACTACTCGTCTACAGGAAATTCTCTTTATGTGGCGAGGTTCCTTCAGGAGAGATTGCCGGATGTGGAGCTTCGTTCCATACCGGAAGAATTGAACAACGGCAGATTTGAAGTAAAGGCTGACAAAGTAGGCTTTGTGTTTCCTATGCATTACTTATCCTTGCCTTTGCAGGTGGAAGAGTTCTTGGAGAAAGTTTCATTTAAGGAGTCGCCATATCTCTTTGCAATCGCTACATGTGGTGTGCCTTATTGGGGTAGGCCATTTTTGGATATGAACGCATTTTTGTCAAAGAAAAGGCGGCAACTGCATGGTGCTTGGTTCCTTCGCCTGGTATCAAACTATCTGCCATATAGAGATACAGCAGCTCAGTGGCGTATCAGCATTAGGGCTTGGTTTGCTGAGAGAAAACTTAAAGGCATAGCCAAGGCTATAGCTCAAAATGACCATCACGACACATGGCAGGTACTAAGAGATATGTGCCGGCGATATCATGAAGAGTGGCGGGGACGGCAAAAAACGATAGATGAAAACTTTTCCTGTGACACAGAAAAGTGTAACTCATGCGGTATGTGTCAGCGTATTTGCCCTAAAGGTAATATAGTGCGTTCGGATGGACATCCGGTGTGGCAGCATAACTGTGTGGAGTGTCTTGGATGTCTGCACATTTGCCCGGTTGAGGCAATAGATTATGGTGGAGTGACCAAAGGACGCAGGAGATATAGGCATAAGGATATTTTGCCTAAAGAATTGTTGCATGACTTTAGGGGGTAAATATGACAACTATAAGGACAGTGCTTGGAGACATCACAGCAAAACATTATGCTACGGCTATTGTCAATGCAGCCAATGAGAGTTTACTTGGCGGGGGCGGTGTTGATGGTGCCATACATAGGGCTGCAGGCCCGGAGCTTTTGAAGGAGTGCATGACACTTAATGGCTGTAAAACAGGTCAGGCTAAAATAACCAAGGCATACAAGTTACCTTGTGACTATGTCATACATACTGTGGGGCCGGTATGGCATGGTGGGAGTCGTGGCGAAGAGGAATTGCTGGAAAGCTGCTATCAGGAGTCTCTGATGCTTGCTATGGATAAAGGCATCCGAAGTATAGCATTTCCTTCAATTTCAACTGGAGTGTATTCTTACCCTATAGAGAAGGCAGCAGAGGTTGCGGTGCGGACAGTTAGAGATGTTGTGAAGAGGCATCCGGGGGAATTTGATGAAATCTTATGGGTGCTGTTTGATGAGCGGACCCAAAAAGCGTATGAGAGTGCATTAGGGACATAAGATACAGATCGTGGAACCATTGTTTTACTGGTTTCACGGTCCTTTTTTATTTTTAACCTAATCATAAAGTTGAACATATTTTAGATTGGACTTTTTATTGTAAATACAAGTAGTCTTCATCATAGGTATAGTAGCTGGCCTTATCACATGCCTTGATGGCATCCATTTTGTGGCCGACCTTCGCACAGTGAAAATACAGTCTGTTATCTTCTTCACAGTACCAATGATCTAAAGGCACACCATAAGGATAGCTGTTTAGCGTCAGTCTAGTGGCTGGCGCTTTTAGTATGAAATTTTTCTTGCAAGGCCTCTAAAAACACCTGTGAGGCTTTGGAGAATACTTGATTCTTTTTCCAGGCAATAAGTGGCGAGGCAATAATCTTCGGCTTCAGGGGGCGATAGCAGATGTCGCTCCCTGTTGTATTAATAATGTTTGCAAAGGCAATAGCACAGCCAAGGTTTTCACGCACCATAATAGAGGCATTGTAAAGCAGGGAGTAGGACCCCGTAATGTTAAGCTCCTCCAGCGGCTTACCAAGCCAGTTCAGCAACTCATCACCGTGAGTGCTGGGAGACAAGGTCTGTCTGGATAGGAGCAAGGGCTGGTTCCAGAGGTCCGCAGGAGAAATGCTTTTCTTTTTGGTCAGCTTGTTCTGTTTGTTTATTAGCACCCCCCAACGGTCTTGGGCAGGTAGGGAAAGCTGGCTGTATTTGGACGGATCAAGGTCACCGTAAACATAACCAAAGTCAATGAGGCCACGTTCAAGGCGTTTTAGGGTGGTTTCACCATCACCGCTGATGATGTGGAAACGGATATTTGGATAAGACTGTCTAATTTCTTTAGCCACCTGCATGACAAGGCTGAAGTTAACCGATTCCCCAGCTCCGATGCGTATATCTCCAGATATAGATTTTTCGCTGCTCAAAAGCTCTCCCTCTGTTTTCTCCACCAAAGAGAGAATCTCCTCTGCCCGGCGGCGTAGGAGTTCTCCTTCATCGGTAAGAATAATGCGGCGCGGTTCTCTGATAAGCAGCACTTTGCCATATTCCTCTTCTATATCCTTTATCTGTCTGGACAGGGTAGGCTGTGACAAGTGCAGCTTTTCTGCTGCCCGTGAAAAGTTGCCCTCACGGGCTACCGTAAGAAAGTAATTCAAAACCCTCAGTTCCATAATGAATCCCCCCAGTACAAGTGTTGTTTGCATTTATTATATCGTATAAAGTTATTACTAAAAAGCATAGATTAATATTTTTATAAGTATTGGTAATAACAAAATTACCTATGACTTTGGAGATGGAAGAGCTCAATGGCGTTATAAAGCTTAACTGTTACCACATTAATCCAGCTACTGGTGAAAAGGAAGAATTCACTAATCCCCAATATGATCAATTTATTGCAGAAGATTTTTCAAAATTCAAATAGTGTACAGATGGGGTTGTGATTATGGAAATAAAGAAAATCTACTTTGACCTTGGTGGTGTATACATTTGTCGGAATAGTGCAACAAATAGTGAATTTGTGGTAGAATAAAATAAAAATGCTAGGAGGATAAGTTGAAAATGAACAAGAAGGCAGAAGCATTTAAGGGTTATTTGGAGGAGAAGGATATTAAGGTATTTGAGGTAGAGGAGCTGGATGATCAGCAGCAGACCGTTGTATTTCGCTCATCCATTACAACAGAGGGGCATCAGCTGCCAACTATTGTGATTCTTGACGAGTCTATTTTCGCCATGGTGCGGGTACAGATTTCACCTAAGGCATTGTCAGACGACAACCAGCTGGAGCTTTTGAAGCTGATTAACGATGAGTCTGCCACATACAAGCCTTTCAAAGTATATTTAAATGGCGATGGGGATTTGATGTTGGATGTGTGCCTGATTGTTGATGAAGAATTGAAGGGGGATACAATTTACACAATGTTCTCCTTTATCATTGATTACCTTAACAATAATTACCGCAAATTTATGAAGTGCGTGTGGCAGGGATAAAAAAGAGTGCCGAGCAGGATACCAAGGGCACTGGAATAATCAGAGAAATAGTTGACAGGTAAGGGGGTACAACATGGAAAAATCATTTTCAATTCCGATTTCTCGGCGGGCATTTATGAAACTGGTGGGGATGGGAACCGTGGGGGTTGTGGCGGCAACGGCTATGCAGAGCGGCGAAGCAACGGCAGCTACGGCATCACCGGCAGTCACAGCAGGAGTGAATGGCGAAGGTCTGCCCACGCTGCTGACCGCTGATGTCTGTGTGGTTGGCGGCGGTGCGGCAGGGACGGCGGCGGCCATCAGTGCCGCACGCGCAGGCGTAAAGGTTGTACTGGTCGAGCGGGGGATTTCTCTTGGTGGCCTGGCCACCCAAGGGTGCGTTTTCCCTTGTATGCCTACTTATGCATTTGACAGCGATACCCCCTATATAAAAGAACTGAACAAACGCATAGAGACTAAGGCTGGCTTTGCGCCCGTGCCCAATCTCCCAGAAACGGATACACATTATGGTGAGGGGATGGGAGCTTATGCGCCGGAACTATTGACAGAAGTCTATGATGAATGGTGTGAGGAAACGGGAGCGACGATTTTATATGATGCTGCTCTTGTGGGAGCGGTTGTAGATGCCGGAACCATCACTGCCTGTGTGGTGCAGACCGTAGAGGGGCTGGGGAAAATCCAAGCCAAGACGTTTATTGATGCCACAGGCGATGCCCTGCTGTCGCGATTTGCCGGAGTACCAACGGAAAAAGGTTCGGAAACAAATGGACGAAACCAACCTATGAGCCTGCGGTTTGAAATGGGAGGCATAGATGTACCAAAAGTTTATCATTTCTTCCATGATAAAATGAAAGACACTTGGTTAGAAGAAAACTGGTCTAAAAAATTTAAGGAAGATGTGAAAAAAGGCCGTGATCCGTTTTGGGAATTTGCCAAATGGAAGAAAACCGAGAATTTCTTTCGGGAAGGCGTTAAGAAAGGCGAGCTCACGGAAGATGATGTTCTGTATATCCAGGCCTTTTCCGTACCAGGCAAGCCACATACCATGTCCATGAACTGCCCAGAAATGCCTCCGCTGATGTTTTCGGCCACAGATGCTGTTTCACGCAGCAAGGCAGTATCTTTTGGACGGAAGATGATGCGTCGTTTGGCAGCTTATTTCAAGAGAAATATTCCCGGCTTTGAAAAAGCCTGTATCAGCCGTGAAGCCAGCATGGTAGGTGTGCGTGAGTCTTGGCGAATTCGTGGGAAGTACTATATGGAAGCTGATGATTATCTGCAGGCACGCCATTTTCCCGATGCAGTCTGCCGGACGGCATACCCCATCGATATTCATGATGTGAAGCTGGATTTATTTGAAAAGCTGAAAAAGGGGCAGTATTACGAAATCCCCTATCGCGCGCTGGTGACCAATGAGCTGTCCAACCTGTTGGTGGCAGGACGCTGTGCAAGCGGCAGTTTCGCTGCTCAGGCTTCCTTCCGTATACAGCCCACCTGTATGAGCATGGGAGAGGCAGCCGGTATTGCGGCAGCTTGGGGACTTTCCCGGAATATTCCCGTAAATGCAATCAAATGGGAAGATATTCCTGCAGAAAAACGCAGTTATGTAAGTAAATAGACTATTGAGGCAAAAAAAAGGGGACCATTCTGTGAGTGGTCCCCAATGTTTTTATTAGGTTTAATTATTATTTATCATAGTTAGTAAATCCTTGATTGTCTCTTAACCATTATCTATACTGTCATTAGAAAAATATAATATGGAGGGGACAGACTATATGAGACATAATAAATTGTTTTTTGCTTCAGATTATCAGGAGGGGACACATCCAAGAATTATAGAAAGGCTGACTGAAACCAACCTTTTTCAAAGTCCTGGGTATGGTACAGATGAATTCTGTGAATCTGCCAGAGAGCGCATACGCACAGCCATTGGATGCCCGGAAGCAGCCGTGTATTTTCTGCTTGGGGGTACCCAAACTAATGCTACAATAATAGATGCTATCCTCAAGCCTTATGAGGGAGTTATTGCACCTGACAGTGGTCACATCAGTCTTCATGAGGCAGGGGCCATTGAATTTGGGGGACATAAGGTTTTGACCATTCCACACCAGCTTGGCAAGATAACTGCAGAGACTGTCGAGGAGTACTGTAAAGGATTTGATGAAGATTTGAATCATGATCACATGGTTAAGCCAGGGATGGTGTATATCTCTCAGCCGACGGAGTATGGTACCTTGTATTCGTTACATGAGCTGACTGAGCTTAGTAGAGTTTGCAGAAGTCGACAGATTTGCCTCTATGTAGATGGAGCCAGATTGGCTTATGCATTAGGGGGCAAGAGCAATGATGTTTCTCTAAAGGATTTGGCACGGCTTTGTGATGTTTTCTATATAGGTGGAACTAAGTGCGGAGCCATGTTGGGGGAGGCAGTGGTTATCCCGGATCCGGAATTAATACCACATTTTTTCACTATTATGAAGCAGCATGGTGCTTTATTGGCTAAAGGCAGGATACTGGGAATTCAGTTTGACGTGTTATTTGAAAATGGGCTGTATGAATCCATAGGAAAAACAGCGCTGGAAGCAGCTGACAAAATAAGGGAAAGCATAATTTCTAACGGGTACAGGCTGGCCTTTGATTCACCTACCAACCAAATATTTATAAGTCTAAGTGAAGATGAATATAATAGGTTAGGCCATCAGGTGGAGTTCAGTTTTTGGGAGAAGACAGCTGATGGGCAAATAGTTGTGAGATTGGCCACCAGCTGGGCTACAACTGATAAAAATGTAGAGAAGCTGATGGATGTGCTGGCAGAGTGCAGTCCAAGCAGATAAATTCAACCAGATTCGGGTGAAGTGTTTTAATTAAAAATTATATTATTCCGATATAACATTGAAAGAACTACAGGGAGGTGTTCTTATGTTAGAGGGAATTGGGCGTGTTGGTGCATATGTGCAGCAAAGAAATTTGAAAACAGCTGCCAAGTACCGCATAAAAACAGGACAGAGTCTAATACCCAATAAAACGGAAAAGCTGCAAAGTGCCTTGCAAAAGATTAGCAGTAATCAAAATACCAAGCATAGTGATCCAATAAGAACTGCCACTATTAGGACAAAGCTCAAGGGCGGACGGAAGCTTTCGGCTGATGAGCTGAGTTACCTGCGGGAAAATGATCCGGATCTGTATCGTAAGGCCAAGGGTGCTCAACGGGCACGGGAGGAGTTGGAACGGGATTTATCAAGCTGTCATACCAAGACTGAGGCTCGGCAGGCGTTGATGCGGGCCCAATTAAAGGCGTCCAGTGAAGCTTTGGCTGAGTTGACGGCAGCCAAGGGTGGTGGAGTTGGTGCAGCTGGTGCCTCCTCCTTCTCTGGTGGTATGGGGGATGATATATCCGCAGACATCAATGCAGATAGTGCTGATGCAATGGCTGGTACTGATGTAAATGCAGCTCCTGTAGAAGCAGCTGCTACCAGTGGAATGACGAATAGTGAGGCAAGCGGTGAAGCTGCCGTGGTGACAGAAGATGTAGCTCAGGCTGAGGCCACTGATAAACAGGCATCGGAAAAAGTGGCTAAAGAGGTTATATCCTCTGTAATGCGGGAAATTAATACCATTATGTCCGAGTTGAATAAAACCGACGATGGGGATAAAGGCGGCGAGCAATTATCAGCGGACAATGGTTCGGATGATGTTGCCTCCACGGTACAGGCTGCTTCCTCAAAGGCCGGTGCCAAGGATGCTGCTTCGGAAATTATTGAAAAGCTTCTCTATAAGCTGCGGGCTATACAAAATGCCTGGGATGAATTTACTCATAGCAAGGAATATAAGGAGATGCCTGAGGGGTATCTTGACGGTAAAGATAAAAAAGCTGGAAAAACTACGGTGCCAAAGGGCTTTACTGGTGACGGGATAATTGATATGATTAATCAGTACACTTCGTCCTTTGATGAAGGTTTGGCCATTGGTAGCTCCAGTGTGGATATTAGTCAATAGTATGTGAGTTGTGAGCATAATTATTATGTGAATCGGACTGGCCGTCGCAGTCCGATTTTTTTCTGGGTGCAATCGGTGGTAACAAAGGTTAGTTGATTGGAGGCTTATAAATGTTAATTGGTCACTTGGGGGCACTGTTGTCCTTTATTACGTTTTTTATATCGGTAATGGCATATTCCTATAGCAATGATGCAGACGAAATAACCTCATTTGAGAAAAAATGTCTGTGTGTGCTTTTGGGTTGCACCATAATCAACATAATTGCGTTGGTTTTGAAGGATTATTCCGTACTTTATTATTCGGATTATCTGCAATTTTTGGCCAGCATAGGGGTGTTTGTAATGTTCATTGGATTATGCCGGGTATTTTACAAATTAAAACGGGTAAACATCGGATAAGATAATTGGAAGCGTTGTCTGGTGTATATGTTCACCATTTAATATGTGCCTGTCATTCATCTGGTTAGGTGGATTGACAGGTTTTTTTGTTGAATTTTCTAAAAACATATCAAAAATATATGAATTATATGAAAAAATTGTTGCATTATGAAAATCAATCATGTATAATTTCACTCATAAAACATACCTAGTAGGTGGGTTAAAAATAACACTTACTTTAAGATACTGGAGGGAATGAACATGGCAGACAGGATTTTATCGCCTCAGGAGAAGAGGATTGAAGAAAATAAAGGACAAGTTATTTTTTCAAATGGAAGCAGGGTACAGAGAATATTTGACAGCTTTCAGGGGGCCCGTTCCAGTGTGGATGTACAAAGGGCAAGATATTTCACCGAGTCATTTAAAACCACCGAGGGACAGTCGTTGGTATTGCGTTGGGCCAAAGCCTTGTACCATGTGGCAGAAAATATAGAGGTAATCATTAATGACGATGAGCTTTTGGTGGGCCGTGTCGGCGGTCAGGGCAAATATGGACTTATTTACCCTGAGCTTGATGGTTGCTTTTTACAGAGCTTTGCCAAGCAGGCCTCTGATCGGGTGGAATCACCATTTGATATTTCCGATGAGGATATCAGAATCATTCAGGAGGAAATTGCTCCTTATTGGGATGGCAAAACCTACTATGAGGATTTGGCCCGTTCCCTGCCGGAGGATGTGTTGAAAATCACCTATGATCCGGTTGATACCTTCACCTCCCGCTTTATTGCCAATGAAACCTCATCCATGCGTTCCGCCTTGCAATGGGTACATGATTTTGGCAAGGGAATAGATAAGGGCTTTGAATATATTAAAGCCGAAGCCCAGGAAAAATTGTCAGCACTGAATCCTCTGGATCCACATGACAG
>NZ_JAZTZI010000013.1:0-1204 GCF_045637405.1 Anaerovibrio sp. | reverse complement strand
ATCACAGGAGATACCAAATATGCTCAAGCTGCATGGATTGAAATAGAAAATATTTGCAAGCTGGAGCATTGGAATCCGTTAAGCTATTTGGATGTTGGTGAGCTTTCAGCCATTGTAGGTTTAGGCTATGACTGGTTTTATAATTATCTGAGTACAGAGCAGAAAGCCTTTGTTGAAGAGGCACTTATTAGTAAGGGTTTGCAAATTCAGTACGATTTTTATAATGGACGCTACAAAAACAACGACGAAGTGTATTGGACTTGGTGGGACAATGCAAACAACTGGAATGTGGTATGTAATGGCGGATGTATGATTGGTGCCATTGCAGTGATGGATAAATATCCGGAGCTGTGCTCTGGGGTAATCAGTCATTCTCTCAGAGGTATGGAGTTTATGATGACATGCTACTTCCCGGAGGGGGCATGGCTTGAAGGCGGTGGTTATTGGAGCTATGCACTGGGATATCTGGCGTTCACAATGTCAAGCTTTGACAATGCCTTTGGCAATGATTTTGGATTCCTTTGTTCACCGGGCCTTGAGTCAACCGGTTGGTTTGGTCTTAAGCTTTCCGGTTCCACGGCAATCAATAATTACGGTGATGCCGCTTTAAGCTTTGTTGATAATAAGGCTGTTTTATGGTGTGCGGATGTATATCAGGATGCTGAGCTTGCAGCAGCCAGACTTCAGGAAATGGAGCGTCAGGGATATACCGGTAACGCCTTTGATATGATATATTATAATGCAGAGCTTTTAAATGGAGCAAGTGTTAGCATACCTTTGGATACCGTGCTGGAAAGTATGTCAGTGGTATCTTTGAGAGAACGTTGGTACGATAAAGGAGCCACCTTCCTTGGTTTCAGTGGTATGAAGCCAAAGAGCGGTCATGCACACATGGATACGGGTACTTTTGTAGTGGATATGCTGGGTGAAAGAATTATTAAGGACCCAGGGGCAGAGGACTATAATGCTCCGGGCTACTTCTCCACGGATCGCTATAAATACTATCGTGCAAGACCGGAAGGCCACAATATTTATATCATTAATCCGACAAATGATGCGGCTGATTATGGCGGCTTTACTCCATGGGTGGAAGCTAAGAACACACCGATTGTATCTAAGGCAAGAGGTGCATATTCCACGCTGGATTTATCCCAGGTTTATCAGGAGGATACAAGCTATGCAATCAGAGGTTATTTCCTTGGTG
>NZ_JAZTZI010000012.1:0-17132 GCF_045637405.1 Anaerovibrio sp. | reverse complement strand
AAACAGTCTGACAGTTTATAGGGGGCAGGGGCTTAATGGAAAACAGCTTGTTGACCTGGGATGAATCCTTTGATGATTACATTGATCTTCCCGATGAAGATGTGATAGTAAAAATTCAGGATAATCAAGATGGCGTGGCCATGGATTATCTTATTAACAAATACAGAAATTTTGTCAGAGCCAAGGCACGTTCTTACTTCCTTATTGGTGCTGACAGGGAGGATATTATCCAGGAGGGCATGATTGGTCTTTATAAAGCCATCAGGGACTTCCGTAATGATAAGCTGTCTTCATTCAGAGCTTTTGCTGAGTTGTGTGTTACCCGGCAGATTATTACTGCGATAAAAACCGCTACCAGACAGAAGCATATACCGCTTAACTCCTATATTTCGTTAAATAAGCCGATTTATGATGAGGACTCCGACCGCACCTTATTGGATGTTTTGTCCGGTGCCAAGGTAACAGATCCTGAGGAATTGGTTATTAGCCGTGAGGAGTTTATTGATATTGAGGCCAAGATGGAAGATATCCTCTCCGATTTGGAGTGGTGTGTTCTTATGGCATATCTTGATGGAAAGTCTTATCAGGAAATAGCGTTGGATTTGGATCGTCACGTTAAATCCATAGATAATGCTTTGCAGCGTGTAAAACGTAAGCTGGAGCGCTATATGGAAATGAACGGTAATGAAGTGGATATTGGAACTATATATAAGGGACTTACGACAATAAAGCGTAGGGGCCGGATTTTCTCTGAGATTAAAAAAGGAGAAGGGGTGCAGTGATGCGCCTCTTTTTTTATATATAAATATTTTTTATAACGTCATTGTTAAAATTTTTCTTTTGTGGATAGAAAAATCATATTGGGTTATTATCTTATTTAGAGGGGAAAGATTTGAAAGCATAACGGGCTTTACAGTGGGCCTTTTTGTTGACAAGTTTACAATCAGTATATTATACTCTTTATTAATGGCGTTTATTGTAACATAAATGTAATCTTTATAAGGTACAATTATGCTAAAACGCATAAAGGGGTTAAGGAGGGGTTTATATGGATGGTTATGCAACACTGGGAATTTTTTTCATCATGGCTTTGGGCTTTCCTATTGCGCCAATTATTATTGCCAATATTATTCAGCCTAAACAACCAACGAATGAAAAAGATATCCCCTATGAATGTGGTGTAAATACCATTGGAAAGAACAATGTGCAGTTTCATATAGGTTATTTTATGTACGCACTTGTCTTTCTGCTGTTTGATGTTGAGACAGTATTCCTTTATCCATGGGCTGTGAAATACAGCCAGCTGGGCCTTTTTGCACTGGTGGAAATGCTGGTGTTTGTGGGGATATTAACAATAGGTCTCTGGTATGCGTGGAAGAAGGGGGCGCTCTCATGGAAATAGTAGATATCGTGCCACCTGAGCTGAAAAATAATGTTATTGTTACCAGCGTGGATGCACTTTTTAAATGGGGTAAATCAAACTCCATTTGGCCGTTGTCATCTGGCCTGGCCTGCTGCTCCATTGAAATGATGTGTGCTGCTGCTTCCAGATTTGATCTGGCCCGTTTTGGTTACGAGGTATTTCGTTCCTGTCCTCGTCAGTCTGACCTTCTTATTGTTGCAGGAACCTTAACATGGAAGATGACACCACCGCTTATCCGTCTCTACGAGGAGATGCCTGAGCCAAAGTATGTTATTGCCATGGGCAACTGTAATATCGGTGGCGGACCTTTCGCAGATTCCTATTCTGTAGTGACGGGGCTGGATAAGATTATGCCGGTGGATGTATATCTGCCTGGTTGTCCTCCAAGGCCAGAGGCTCTTATTGATGCCATGCTTAAACTGAAAAAGCTGATTCGTCATCCTGAGATTGCCCGTGGTGCCGAGGATGCCAAGGCTCTCAGCAGAGCTAATCTGGAGCTGATGACCCGTCCTGTATGCAATGTGGAAGAGAGGGCGGAATAGTATGGGAACTTATTTTGAAATAGAAAAGCTGGACCTTTTGAAGGCTCAGTTTGATACAGCTGAATATGATGCAGAGCAGGCTGAGCCGGCTCTGTATATTGGTAAGGAACAGCTCTTGGACCTGATGCGGGTGTTAAGGGAGACTCCTACCTACTCCTTCGACCGCATGGGTATGCTGACGGCAGTGGATTATAAGGAATATATTGAAATGGTATACAGTCTTTATTCCCGCCGTTATGACAAGTGGGTTACGGTAAAGGTAAAGCTTGACAGGGATAACCCGGAGGTGGAATCCATGACTCAGATTTGGGAAGGCACCAATTTTGAGGAAAGGGAGACCTATGATCTCATGGGAGTCAAATTCCTGCACCATCCGGATCTTCGCCGTATTTTGATGCCGGATAACTATGAGGCACATCCTTTAAGAAAGGATTTTGTACCTCTGGAGCCTAGAATCGAAGGAGGGGTGCTGACATGGCACAAACAGAGAAGTATGTCCTAAACATGGGACCTCAGCATCCAAGTACCCATGGTGTACTTCAGGTTCAGGTGGAGCTTGACGGTGAGAATATCGTTGGAGCAAAGCCTGTAATGGGTTACCTCCATCGCGGTATTGAAAAGCTGATGGAATCACGCACCTATGTGCAGTGTGTACCATTTACCGACCGACTGGATTATGTATCCGCCATGAATAATAACCTTGGCTTCTGTATGGCAGTGGAAAAGCTGGCAGGGATTGAGGTGCCTGAGCGGGCAGAGTATATAAGGGTAATTTGTGCTGAGCTTAACAGAATTGCCAGCCATCATGTATTTATCGGTTCCTTGACAAATGACCTTGGTTCTGCCACTGGTATGATTTACGCATTCCGTGACAGAGAAAAGATTCTGGATTTATTTAATATAATCTGCGGCGCACGTATGACAGCCCACTACATTCGTATTGGCGGCGTGGCAGCTGATGCCCAGGAAGAATTTTTAAGGGATACTCAAAAGTTTATTGATTATGTGCCGGAAATGCTGGATGAGTACAATAGACTGTTCAGCGGCAATGAGATTTTCCAGGCCCGTATGAAAAAGACTTCAATTATAACTAAGGAAATGGCCCTGAAGTTTGGCATGTCCGGTCCAAATATCAGAGCTAGCGGCGTGGATTACGATATCCGCAAGATAGATAAGTATGGTGCCTATGGCAAATTCGATTTTGAAATACCTTTGGGCAAGCGTGGCGATAACTGGGACCGTTATATGATCCGCATTAAGGAAATCGCTGAAAGTGCTAAGATTATTCAGCAGGCACTGGATAATATGCCTGAGGGACCTTATATGGCCAAGGTACCAAAGGTTTTGCGCCCGCCTAAGGGCGATGCATATCACCGCGTGGAGAATACCCGTGGTGAGCTTGGCTTCTATATTGTAAGTGATGGCTCCACCAAGCCGTACCGTGTTCACATCCGTCGTCCATCCTTTGTAAATCTACAGGCGTTGGACACCATGTGTAAGGGAATGTTGCTGGCTGATGCCGTTACAGCATTTGCTACTATTGACCCTCTCATGGGCGAGGTAGATTGTTAATACAGATAGGCAGGTGGAAATATGCATAGCGGAATTCTTTACTCTTTGGGGCAGTCCCTTAGAGAAATTCTGACGTCATTGATAGGCGTTCCTATTTTAGTAGATCTTCTTATGACGATAATATGCGCAACGATTCTCCTTTTAATCATGGCTACCTCAGCCTTGGTATTTACCCTTGGAGAAAGAAAGATCTGCGCATTTATCCAGGTTCGTATCGGACCAAACCGGGTAGGTCCCGGTGGTTTACTTCAGTCTGTGGCAGATATGCTTAAGCTGATGGACAAGGAGGACATTGTTCCCCGTGGCATTGATACGTGGCTTTGGGTGTTATCCCCAATCCTTCTGTTGGTACCGTCTGCATTGATTTATGCCTTCTTCCCGTTTGATGATGGTGTTATATTGGCAGATGTTAATGTTGGCTTGTTCTTGCTTATTGCCATTACTTCCCAGACCGTTTTACCATTTCTCATGGGCGGTTATTCCTCAAACAGTAAGTACGCCCTGATAGGTGGTATGCGTACTGTAGCTCAGATGCTGGGGTATGAGGTACCTATGGTATTCGCCCTTATGGGTATTGTAATGATTACCGGTTCTTTGAAAATGAGTGCCATTGTGGAGGCACAAAGCGATGTTTGGTTTATCGTACTGCAGCCATTGGCATTCCTCATTTATATTATCACCGCTCTTGTAGAGAGCAACCGTCCTCCATTCAACATTGTAGAGGGTGAATCTGAGATTATTGCCGGTCCGTTTACGGAGTATACCGGTATGCGCTGGGCACTGTTTTTCCTGGCTGAGTTCTCAAACCTCATGTGCATTGGTATTTTAACCACCACACTGTTCCTGGGAGGCTGGCACGGACCTGATTTCCTGCCGGGATTCTGCTGGTTCTGGATAAAGACCTTTTTATGTGTACTGTTTTATCAGTGGGTGGGCTGGACCTTCCCTCGTGCCAGAGTGGACAGCATGCTGTCCTTCGGCTGGAAGGTACTGTTGCCAATAGCCCTTATTAACGTATTGCTGACTGGTGTTGGTATCTATGTTTACAATGTAATGTGATAGGAGGCTTCATTATGTGGGGCAAAGGACTTATTGCAGGAATGAAGGTTACCTGGGGCCACTGGTTTGGCAAGAAGGAAACCGTTTATTATCCTGAAGAAAAGCTGCCAATGACTGAACGCTTCCGTGGTGGTCATCTGGCATTTGATGAAGAAAAATGTATCGGCTGCAAGCTGTGTGCCATAGGCTGTCCAAATGCGGCACTGGATCTTACGGTGTCTGTGGACGAGAATAAAAAACGCCACATGGAATCCTATGTTCATCAGATTGGTCGTTGTATGTATTGTGATTTGTGTATTGAAGCATGTCCTACCAAGGCAATTACCTGGGATAAGAACTATGAGTTCGCTTCTTATTTCAAGGAGGACATGACCTATGATGCATTGGTAGAGGCACGGAACAGGAGGGGTAATAATGAATGAATTGATTAGTACCCTGGTGTTCTATGTACTGGCCATGGTAATTTTGGGAACAGCTTTAGGGGTTGTAATGAGCCGTAATCTGGTTCACAGCGCACTTCTGATGACTGCCTGCTTTATCGGTGTTGGTATTTTGTTCTTTTATTTGGACGCTGATTTTCTGGGGGCCATGGAATTTATGCTGTACTCCGGTGGCGTAGCAATTCTGGTGGTAATGGGCGTTATGCTTACCAAGCGTAATGACGGACCTCCGGGTAACCCATTTAACAACAATACAATCCTGGCATTAGGTGGTGCGGGACTGTTTGTTCTGGTAATGATTGGTGTGGTGATTTCTACACCAGCTCCTGCCGGTGGCTACGTTTCTCCTGATACCGTTAACGAGTTGGCGGATATGATGCTGAACAAGTATATCCTGCCGTTTGAAATTGCAGCAACGCTGCTGTTGGCTGCCCTCGTGGGAGCAATTATCTTGGCGAAGGGAGATGGAGAAGCATGAGTATCGGATTAGGTCATTGCCTGCTCCTGGCTGCAATGCTGTTTTCCATTGGCCTTTACGGAGCGCTGGCAAAGCGTAATATTATTGCAATTCTCATGGGTATTGAGCTTATGCTTAATGCCGTAAATATCAATTTTGTTGCCTTCAACCGCTTTACTGTTGTTTCTGACCTGACAGGTCAGCTGATGACAGTCTTTGCCATTACTGTGGGTGTAGCTGAGGTGGCAATCGGTGTGGCACTGGCTTATCGCATCTACAATGACAGATTAACTATCAATGTGGATGAGCTGGATAATATGAAGGGATAAGGGGGAGTTTAAGATGTTTTATGATTTTGCACTTGAACATGCCTGGCTGATTCCTCTGTTACCAGCAATGGCCTTTGTCATTATTGGCATGATAACCCGCTCCTACGGAAAGCTGTCAGCGGCAATTGCTGTTTGCATGAGCTTTATCAGTTTTTTGCTTTCCTCCGGTGTTACCTATGCTTTGGTAAATTATGGAATCAGTGTTGAACAGCCTTTTGTGCAGCAGCTGAACTGGATGCATATTGGTAGTGTCAGCATTTCCATGGGTGTTCTTATTGATCCGCTGACGGCCATGATGTTGATGGTGGTTTCCACAGTATCATTGCTGGTTCAGATATATTCTGTGGGATATATGAAAGGGGATAAGGGCTATGGACGGTTCTTTGCATTCCTTTCACTGTTTGCCGCTTCCATGCTGGGACTGGTATTGGCAGTAAACTTCCTTCAGATGTATGTATTCTGGGAGCTGGTTGGCCTTTGCTCCTATCTGTTAATCGGCTTCTATTATTACAAGGTTTCTGCAAGGGAAGCTGCCAAGAAGGCCTTTATGACTACCCGTGTGGGTGACTTTGGCCTGCTCCTTGGCATTCTCCTGTTACAGATTAATTTTGGAACCCTTGATTTCATGGAGCTTAGGGAAATTGTTCCAGCCTACATTTCTATGGCTGGCACGGGCTTGATGACAGTTATTGCTCTGCTGGTATTTGTTGGTCCTATCGGCAAATCCGGTCAGTTCCCACTTCATGTGTGGCTGCCAGATGCTATGGAGGGTCCTACTCCTGTATCTGCACTGATTCATGCAGCAACCATGGTTGTTGCCGGTGTATATTTGGTAGGACGTGCCTTCTTCATGTTTACTGAGCTGCCTTGTGTTATGAATGTTATTGCTTGGGTGGGCGGCTTTACAGCCTTCTTTGCTGCAAGCATAGCCTTTACCCAGACAGCCATAAAGCGTATTTTGGCATATTCCACTATAAGTCAGCTGGGCTATATGATGTTGGCTCTGGGTGTTGGTTCTCTTACTGCATCCTTCTTCCACTTAATGACCCATGCTTTCTTTAAAGCACTGTTATTCCTCTGTGCTGGTGCGGTAATGCACGCCATGGCGGATGAAGCAAATATCTTCAAAATGGGCGGCCTCAGAAAGAAGATGCCGATAACCTTTGCCACCATGACCATTGGTGTTTTGGCGATTGCCGGTATCCCACCTTTTGCAGGCTTCTTCTCCAAGGATGAAATCCTGCTGGCTGCAGCTCAGGTAAGCACACCTCTTTATGTGTTGGCTACTTTAACAGCATTTATGACGGCCTTCTATATGGCCCGTCTGCTGTTTGTAACCTTCTGTGCTGACCCTGCCGATGAGGAATCTTATGAGCATGCCCATGAACCATCAAAGTTTATGCTGTTCCCGCTGATCGTTTTGGCAGCTTTGGCAGTTGTCAGCGGCCTCTGGGGTCACTTGGAAGGCTTTGGGGAGTGGGTACGCTTCGGCCATCCTCATGAAGCCGGCATTGATATGACTATAGCTGTTTCATCCACTATACTTTCCTTCATTGCTTTCGGCATCGCCTGGAACATTTATGTGGCAAAGCGCTGGAGCTCTGATACAATAGCGGAGAAAACGGGTATTCTTTACAAGCTAAGCTATAACAAATTCTATATTGACGAAATCTATGAAGCCCTTATTAAGGTGTTTGTAGATGGCGTTGCCAAGGTATTCTACTGGATTGATATTTATATCGTTGATGGCATTGTCAACGGGTTGGCTCATCTGGTGGGGGGCATCAGCTGGATTTTAGGCAAGGCACAAAACGGACAGGCCCAGCATTATTCCGGAGTCTTTATCTGTGGCGTGGTAATCCTTGTGGCTTATAGCCTCTACTATTTGGCAGTTCTGGGAGGTGCATTGTAATGACTAGCTTTCCTTTGTTATCAGCAGTCCTGCTGGCACCTATCTGCGCTGCTGTAATTCTGTGCTTTGTCTCTCCGAAGGCAGCACAATCCGTCAGAGTTATTGCCGCTTCTGCCATGACTGTGGCATTGGCGTTGACCCTTTATGCTTTCTTTAGCTACGATATGACAGCCGGGGGCATGCAGTTTACTGAAAGTATTCCCTGGATTAAGGATTTGGGAGTCCATTACGCATTAGGTGTAGATGGTATTTCCCTTCCTATGCTGTTGCTCACTGACCTCATTGGTTTGGCGGCAGTGTACAGCTCCTGGAATATTACCAATCGTCCAAAGGAGTTTTACATTCTGTTGATGATCCTCATTGCAGGTGTAACGGGAACCTTTATTGCAACAGATTTGTTTATATTCCTTCTTTGCTATGAGGTAGTGGTTATTCCAATTTACATGATGGTTATTATTTGGGGCTCCACGAGGCGGGTTTCCAAGGAATCTGCCGGTATGAAGCTCACGATATATCTTTTAATGGGATCTGCTTTCATGCTGGTAGGTGTAGTTGCCCTTTACCTTACAGTTGGTGATGTGGTTGGCTTCAGAACCTTTGATATGCAGGCATTGGCTGTGGCAGGACAGAATGGTCTTCTCAGCGAGGAGTTCCAGATTTTTGCGTTCCTGTTGCTGCTCCTGGGCTTCGGTTCACTGCTTTCCATGTTCCCTTTCCACAGCTGGTCTCCAGATGGTTATGCTGGTGCACCAACTGCGGTTTCCATGATTCATGCCGGCGTACTCAAGAAAATCGGTGGTTATGGTCTTATCCGTCTTGGTCTTCTGGTACTTCCATTGGGTGCCAGATTCTGGGCTCCGGTTATTGCGGCTTTGGCCATCATAAATGTAATGTACGCTGCATATATAGCACTTGCTCAAAAGGATTTGAAGTATGTAATCGGTTATTCCTCCGTATCACACATGGGTTATGTTCTTCTAGGCTTTGCCTGCCTTAATGTGGTATCCGTAAGCGGTGCTGTAGCCAACATGGTGGCTCATGGTGTAATGAGTGCCCTGTTCTTCTCCATGATTGGTTTTGTATATGAAAAGACTCACATGAGAAGCGTTACTGAGCTCCGTGGTCTGGCGCATCAGATGCCTCGTGTAGCCACAGGCTTTATGCTGGCTGGGATGGCATCCTTGGGTCTGCCAGGTCTCATCGGCTTCATTCCGGAGTTTACGATTTTCGTTGGTTCCTTCAGTGTATATCCTGTTTTTGCTATTCTGGCAATTTCCGGTATTATTTTCACTGCTCTTTACACCCTGCGTGTATTGGCAAAGGTGCTGTTTGGACCAAGGGATTCCAAGTTTGACAGATATAAGGATGCCAGAGGCGTGGAGATGATGCCACTGGTAATTCTGGGTATTGCATTGGTTGGCTTTGGTATATTCCCACAGCTTCTTATGGGAATGGTTGGCTCCGGCACGGAGCAGCTGATGCCGTTGCTTGATCGTATTGCAGAAGTGCCTGGGTTCATAGGAGGGATCAGATAATGAATTTTGAAGCTATTAGTACAGAAATTTTCATTTTGGTCCTTGGCCTTTTTGCTATTGTTATGGACCTGGTATTACCTAAGAATGAGTCCCGCAAGAGTATTGGCGGGGTTCTGGTATTTGCCCTAACCGGATGGGTTCTGTATATGTTTTCCATGTATGTGCCGGAGGCTGCTGTGGCCGATGGTTCGGCAACCACCGGATATTTCATGGACATGATGTATATCGTGGACAACTATTCTCTGTTCTTTAAGCAACTCTTTATGGTTGCCACTGTGTTTACCTTGTTGTTTTCCATGGATTATATGCAGACTGTACTTCGCTACAAGGGTGAGTTTTATGCTCTCCTGATGACAGCGCTCCTCGGTATGTGCGTGCTGGCCTCTGCCAATGACTTCCTGACAGCCTTCATTGGTCTGGAGCTCATGACAATTTCTTTCTACATTTTGGTTGGAGCAAGGATTTCTTCCGTAAATTCCTCTGAGGCTGCCGTAAAGTATCTGGTTGTTGGATCAGTATCTACTGCCATAATGCTGTATGGTATCAGTTTGGTATATGGTTCTACCGGTACGGTGCAGTTCTATGAGATGTTCCACAACCAGCATCTGTTTACAGCTGCCGGGCTGGCCGGTGCAACTATGATAATGATCGGCTTCTTCTTCAAGCTGTCAGTCATTCCGTTCCACATGTGGGCTCCTGATGTATATCAGGGGGCACCAACACCGATTACTGCCATGTTGGCTATGGGTTCCAAAGCTGCGGGTATTGCGGTATTAATGCGTGTGCTCTATGTGGCCTTCCCGCTGATTGGCTTCTACTGGTTGCCAATACTTGCAGTGTTGTCTGCGGTATGTATGATTGGCGGTAATGTTATGGCCATTCGTCAGAATGATGTAAAGCGTATGTTGGCGTATTCATCTATTGCCCAGGCTGGTTACATGATGGTTGGTATGGTTTCTGCTGATTATCCTGGCATGAAGGCTGTAATGTTCTATGGTATGCTGTATGTATTTGCCAATGTAGGTGCTTTTACGGCCCTTACAGTGGTGGAACAGCAGCGTGGGGGCTCTGATTACAAGTCATTGGCTGGTCTTGCCAAGTCGGCTCCTGTTCTGGCGGCTGTTATGACTATTTCACTGCTGTCCATGGCGGGAATTCCGCCTACAGCCGGCTTTGCCGGAAAGCTGTATCTCTTTACAGCTGTGGTAAATCAGGGTTATTTGTGGCTGGCCTTTGTGGGCTTTATAATGTCTATGATTTCCGTTTACTACTATTTGCAGGTAGCCAAGGCTATGTATCTTACAGAAGGGGACGGCAAGGAATTGCATATTAGTGGCGCAGTTCGGGCAGCCGCTGTATTAAGTGTCATTGCAACCATTCTCTTTGGTGTATGGCCTGAGAAGCTGGCAGAGCTTACGAATTTGGCTGCATATACTTTCCTGCAGTAGGTATTAACTAAAACATAAAAACAGGGTCTGTGACGTGATATGTGTCTTGTCACAGACCTTATTTTTGTTATGTGATAAACGCAATTTTAGATAAATTATTTTTGTATTAATATGTATACAGTATATTTTACAATCATTATTAATAATACATTGCCTGTATATTTGCATGATGTTAAAATTGTACTCGGTGGGTAATTTCTAATAGCTTTGCTTATTAGTATCAGCCAAGGGATGGCTAATTTAATCAGGGAGGATTAATGGGATGATACTGAAGAACTACATGGAGGATTGTGTTTTGGATAAGCTGGAGGAGCTTATGCCAAAGTATCCGGGATGTTGTTTTTGTGAAAACTGTAAAATGGATATAGTAAATCTTGCACTTAATCACTTGCCACCTAAATATGTATCTACAGACAAGGGACAGGTTTTTGCACGGGTGGAATGCTTTAACCGGCAAAGTGAAGTGGAAATCGTCAAACAAATTGCTGCAGCTATTGAACAGGTGGAGGCACACCCAAGACATTGATGTTTAAAGATAATATTTTGCGGAAAAAATAAGCACTCTATCTCGATAAAATGCTTCCAAGGCATATTAGAGAGGATAGAGTGCTTTTTATGTGAAAAAGATAATTACAGATGATTTACAAAGTGCTCGATACGGGCCAAGGCCTCGGAGATTTGTTCTATGGAGGTGGCGTAGGAGCATCTTACGAAGCCTTCACCGCATTCACCAAAGGCATTGCCCGGTACTAATGCCACATGCTCCTGCATGAGAATCTTTTCGGCAAATTCCTCAGAGGAAAGGCCGGTAGAGGTGATGTCAGGGAAAATATAGAAGGCCCCCTTTGGTTCGAAGCATTTTAAACCTGCCTTTTGGAGTCCGTCGTATATGAGACGACGGCGTTTGTCGTATTCGGACACCATTTTTCTCATGTATTTTTCACCGTGGCGCAGGGCTTCTACGGCTGCTATCTGAGCTGTAATAGGCGCACAGAGCATGGTATATTGATGAATCTTGGTCATGGCGGCAATGATGTCAGGATTGGACAGGGCATAGCCAATTCGCCAGCCAGTCATGGCATAAGCCTTGGAAAAACCATTCAAAAGAATGGTTCTGTCCTGCATTTCAGGAAGTCCGGCAAAGCATACGTGCTTGGTGTCACCATAGGTGAGGTCACCGTATATTTCATCGGAAATAACGATAAGGTCATGCTTTATGGCAAAGCGGGCAATAGCCTCCAAATCCTCCCTGGAAAGAATGGCTCCAGTTGGGTTGTTTGGATAGCCAATAAGAAGAGCCTTTGTTTTTGGAGATACATGTGGCTCCAGATCCGCAGGAGTGATGCGGAAATCGTTTTCAGCCTTGGCTGGTACAGGCACCGGTATACCGCCTGCCAGAGTAGCACAGGCTTTGTAGGACACATAGCATGGCTCCGGGATGAGAATTTCATCTCCCGGGGAGAGAATTGTGCGCATGGCAATATCCAGGGCTTCACTTACACCGACTGTAACAAGAACATCGGTCTTTGGATCGTAATCAAGATCAAAACGTCTTTTATGCATGAAGCAAATTTCTTCACGAAGCTCCATAAGGCCGCGATTGGCAGTGTATGATGTGTAGCCTTGCTCCAGCCCGTATACGCAGCTTTCGCGAATGGACCATGGAGTAATGAAATCAGGCTCACCAACACCAAGGGAAATAACATCCTCCATTTCTGAGGCAATATCAAAGAATTTTCTTATACCAGAAGGCGGTACACTTTTTACTATAGGTGAAATTCTGTCATTCCAGTTTATCATATACTCATCACCAACCTACGATCTTTTTCTTTGTCATCAATGATAATGCCATCCTTCTTGTATGGCTTCAACAGAAAATGGCTGCGGGTCTGGGTTACTCCCTCGATGGTTGCCAGACGGGTGGCTACGAAATTGGCCACATCCTGCATGGATTTTCCCTCAATAATTACCAGCAAATCAAAACTGCCGGACATGAGATATACAGTGCGTACCTCGTCGAAGCGGTAAATGCGCTCGGCAATGGCGTCGAACCCCACCTCTCTTTGAGGAGTGAGGTTTACCTCGATAATGGAGGTAACGGTATTTTCACCGGTTTTGTCCCAGTTGATGAGGGTGTTGTAGCTGAGAATGATTTTATCCTTTTCCAGCTTGGCCATTTTTTCCTCAACCTCATACTCGCTGATATTCAGCATTGATGCCAGCTCCTTGGCCGGGCGGCGTGCATCATGTTTTAAAAGCTCCAAAAGTTCACGCATTGTAAAAACTCCTTTGTTCGTAGTTGTTAAGAATAAAATAAAAAGCCCCGTCCGACAAAAGGACGAGGCAAATTTCCCGTGGTACCACCTTATTCAGCTCTATTGGTAAGAGCCACTTAAGCTGCCATTATCGCTGGCTGACGGCAGAATTTTTACCCTTTGCAGGATATAATAATCTGCGGCTCATGAATAGCTTTCCGCTTATTAATAATAGCAATTTTCACCAAGCATTGCCTCTCTGAATTATTTCGTAAGCGTACTCTTTCAATCATCGCTTTTGTGATTTAAAATTCTTTTGCATACTATAGCACATTGAATTTTATTTTGCAAGAGGTCGTATTTGATATTGTTTCCAATGGTGCAGAATTGTTTACTTCCTTTCGTTGCATTGAAGCGAATATTTGAGTACAATGAAAAAAGAATTAAATTCGCTGCTTGTTAAAGGAGTCGATTATTTTGGTACTTGGAAAAATCAAAGAAGTAAGTTCAGGTTTTACAAAGTTCCCAGAGGCCATACGGAAAGCCCTGTTTTTCCTGGCCGAACATAATTTCAATGAAATGAAGGACGGTACTTACCCTATTGATGGTAAAAACAGCTATGCAATTTTACAGCGTTATAGTACCAGACTGCCGGAAAGTGGCAAACCAGAGGCCCATAGACAATATGTGGATATCCAGTATATTGTCAGGGGGAGGGAGGAGCTGGGCTGGTGTCCATTGAATCCCGAGCTTATAGAGGCGGGTCCATACGATATTGAAAAAGATATAGTGTTTTATGAAAGGCTTGTACCGGGAAGCAGTGTAGTGCTTGATGAGGGTACATTTGCTGTTCTTTATCCTGCTGACGTACATCGTCCTTGCGGTTCCGTGGATGGAAAACTCGCACCAGTTACCAAGGTAGTCGTAAAGATTGCCGTGGATTACATAAAGTGATGCTGTTTTTTTATTAAGTTTTTGGAGGCATGATTGATGACTGTAAGAAGAATTTACGTGGAGAAGCGTCAGGGTTTCTATGATATCCCGGCTCAGCAGCTTTGCGATGACCTTATTGAGAGTTTTCGCCTGACTGATCTTAGAGCTGTACGGTTGTTTAACCGTTATGATATCGAGGGCCTTAGCGATGAGGAATACGCTACAGTAAAATCTGTGGTTTTTTCTGAGCCACCTGTTGATGTAGTATACGAGGAGGAGCTTCCGGAATTTGCAAATTCCAGGGTGTTTGCTGCCGAATATCTGCCAGGACAGTATGACCAGACCGCGGACTCTGCCGCTCAGTGCGTACAGCTTGTTACCCAGAAGGAACGCCCTATTATTGCAACTGCAAGGGTTGTGGTTCTTGTAGGCAGCATCGATGATGTCACTTTTGCCAAAATAAAGGATTATTATATTAATGCGGTGGAAAGCCGTGAGGCTAAGCTGGAAAAGCCGGAGTCACTGGAGATGAAGCTGAAGGCCCCTGCGGATGTTGAGGTCCTCAATGGGTTTACCTCTCTTTCTGATAATGATCTTAAGTCCTTCATGAATAATCGTGGTTTTGCCATGAGCTTTGAGGATTTGAAATTTTGTCAGAATTATTTCCGTGACATAGAGCATCGTGATCCTACTATTACTGAAATTAGAGTTATTGATACTTATTGGTCTGATCATTGTCGTCATACCACCTTTACCACTGCCATTGATTCAGTGGGGCTTGAACAGGGGCCTTATACCCCGGTTATTGCCCAGGCATACCGCCAGTATCAGGAGGACAGAAATCTGGTATACAGTGATGAGGATCGCGACGTTACTCTCATGGATCTGGCTGTTATCGGTATGAAGGTTCTTCGCCAGCAGGGAAAGCTGGAGGATTTGGATAAGTCCGAGGAAATAAATGCGTGCAGTATCGTTGTCAATGCGGATATTGGTGGCGAAAACGAAGAATGGCTGGTTATGTTTAAAAACGAGACACATAACCATCCGACAGAGATAGAGCCATTTGGTGGTGCTGCAACCTGTCTTGGTGGTGCCATACGAGATCCACTTTCAGGACGCTCCTATGTATACCAGGCTATGCGTGTAACCGGTGCGGCTGATCCTCGTCGCCCTGTTTCTGAGACAATAAAGGGCAAGCTGCCACAGAAAAAGATTACCCAAGGTGCCGCAGCGGGCTATAGTTCGTATGGTAATCAGATTGGTCTGGCCACTGGTCAGGTTGCTGAGGTTTACCATGAGGGCTTTATGGCAAAACGTATGGAGATTGGTGCTGTTATTGCTGCAGCTCCAAAGGTAAACGTAGTTCGTCAGGTTCCCCAGAAGGGTGATGTGGTAGTTCTGGTAGGCGGACGTACCGGCCGTGACGGCTGTGGTGGTGCAACTGGTTCTTCCAAGGAGCATACCACCGAGTCATTGACCACTGCCGGGGCAGAGGTTCAGAAGGGTAATCCTCCAACCGAGAGAAAGATACAGCGACTTTTCCGTATACCTGTTGTGAGCAAGATGATTAAGCGGTGCAATGACTTTGGTGCCGGCGGTGTTTCTGTAGCTATCGGTGAGCTGACCGATGGCCTGGTGATTAATCTTGACTCCGTAAAGAAAAAATATGAAGGCCTTGACGGTACGGAATTGGCTATCTCCGAATCCCAGGAGCGTATGGCAGTTGTTCTGGATGCCGGCAATGTGGATGATTTTATTAAATATGCTGATGAGGAAAATCTGGAAGCCACCGTTGTTGCCCTGGTAACTGACAACAGACGTCTGGTGATGAAGTGGCGTGACAAGGATATTGTTAATCTCAGCCGTGACTTCCTGGATACCAATGGTGTTAAGCAGCATATTGATGTTGAGGTAGAGGCTCCAACCAAGGAAGACTGCTACTTTAGAAGACTGCCTAAGAAAATTGAGGCATTGGGTCCTGATATTGAAAAGGCATGGCTGGAAAACTTGAAGGATCTTAATGTGTGCAGTCAGAAGGGACTGGCTGAGCGCTTCGATTCCACCATTGGTGGCAATACAGTTCTCATGCCATTTGGCGGAACCCAGCAGATAACTCCTACTGAAGGTATGGTGGCCAAACTGCCTGTTCTTGGTGCTGAAACTACAACAGCAACTGCCATGACCTATGGTTATAATCCATACCTCATGGAGTGGAGTCCGTTCCATGGTGCTTTGTATGCTGTAGTTGAGTCTGTAGCCAAGATGGTGGCTTTGGGTGGCCGTGCTGATACTATCCGCATGACCTTCCAGGAATATTTTGAAAGCCTTGGGAGAGATGCTGCCAAGTGGGGCAAGCCGTTTAGTGCCCTTTTGGGTGCTCTTTGGGCACAGCATCAGTTTGAAATTCCTGCCATTGGCGGTAAGGACTCCATGTCCGGTACCTTTATGGATATGACAGTGCCTCCAACGCTAACGGCTTTTGCTGTGGATGTTATGAAGGCAGATAATGCCATTTCACCGGAATTTAAGTATATTGGCAACAAGGTTTATTATGTTGATTCTCCTCGTAATGAGTTTGAAATGCCTGATTTTGCATATCTTAAAAAGGCATATAGCAAAATTAGCCAGATGATTGCCGAAAAGAAGGTATTTGCAGCCTCCAGCGTTCGCATGGGCGGTGTGGCAGCTGCCATTACCAAGATGTGTCTTGGTAATAATATTGGCTTTAAGTTTAAAGCCAATATGAAAAAGACAGATTTGTTCCGTGCAGATTATGGCGGAATTATTCTGGAAGTGGCAGATAATGTTGATGTAACAGAGACCCTTAAGGGCATTAATTATATTGAGCTTGGTGAAACCACAGCGGTTACCAGTATTGTTTGCGGCAGTGCGGTTATTACTTTGGCAGAGGCTCTTAAAGCATATACCAATCCTTTGGAAAAGATTTTCCCTACAAAGATTAAGCTGGACAAGAAGCCGGTTAATGAATTCCTGTATAATAGCGGCAACCGCATAAAGAAGCAGATTACCGTTGCCAAGCCAAAGATATTTATTCCTGTATTCCCAGGTACCAACTGCGAGTATGATTCTGCAAGGGCATTCGAGAGGGCTGGCGGCGATCCTCATACTTTGGTTATTCGCAACTTGACCCCGTCTGCAGTTGAGGAATCTGTAGAGGCTATTGTAAAGGGGATCAAGGAATCCCAGATTGTGATGTTGCCGGGTGG
>NZ_JAZTZI010000011.1:0-11327 GCF_045637405.1 Anaerovibrio sp. | reverse complement strand
TGGGACGAAAAGCGGAAGCTTATTGACAGAGAGTCGGGTTGCTGGAAGCCGATATTAAGCAATGTTTGGACATCACCCATGAGCTTCAACGTCGAGCTGTACAGAGGTGCAGGGAGGCGTTGACGTAATTCAGCGTTAATGAAGGTTCGATGATTCAATAGAATCATTTTCTCGAGCATTGAGTATAATGCAGGGTGGTACCGCGATACTTCGCCCCTGTTGCCTTTATGGCAATGGGGGCTTTTAATTTATCTGGAGGATTTTATGAAACATGTTTTATCTGTATTGGTTAAAAACCAGCCAGGTGTACTGGTGAGAGTGGCCAGTATGTTTTCCAGGCGAGAGTTTAACATAGAAAGCCTCACTGTGGGGGAAACAGAAAAAAGTGAGTTTTCCCGTATTACAGTGGTAGTCAGCGGTGACGAAAGCATCGTTGATCAGGTTATGAAGCAGTTGGGCAAGTTGCCGGACGTGGAGGTCGTGAAACGACTAAATGAGGGCTCCTCCGTATATAGGATTATGACCCTTATCAAGGTTCAGGCAGATGATACCAACCGACTGGATGTGTTAAAAATGGCGGAGCTTTTCGGAGCTCGTGTCATTGATGTGCAGCCCACCACATTGATTTTTGAAATCACGGGGAGTGAGGATAAGGTGAAGGCCTTTAACCGAGTCCTTTCATCCTACAAGGTTTTGGAGGTCATTCAGACTGGCTTTACCGGCCTGGAGCGTGGGGAGCATACTATACTAGAATATTGTGAGGAGAGAGAGTATTATGGCAAAAATCTTTTATGATCAGGATGTTAATTGGGAAGTTATTAAGGACAAGACTGTTGCCATTATTGGTTATGGTTCCCAGGGTCATGCACATGCATTGAATCTGAAGGAAAGTGGTTTGAATGTAGTTGTTGGTCTTTATGAGGGTTCCCGTTCCAAGGCAGTTGCTGAAAGCAAGGGCCTGAAGGTTCTGCCAGTTGGTGAGGCTACCGCTGCTGCAGATATCGTCATGATCCTGATTCCAGATGAGAAGCAGGCTGAGGTTTACAAAAATGAGATTGCTCCTAATCTGAAGTCTGGTGCAGCTCTCGCCTTCGCTCATGGTTTCAATATTCATTTCCAGCAGATTATTCCACCAAAGGATGTGGATGTATTTATGGTTGCCCCTAAGGGACCTGGCCATCTTGTACGTCGTACCTTTACTGAGGGTGGCGGTGTTCCGGATGTATTTGCAGTAGAGCAGGATGCTACCGGCCATGCATTTGAGCTTGCATTGGCTTATGCCCGTGGAATTGGCGGTACCCGTTCCGGTTGTATTCAGACCACCTTTAGAGAAGAAACAGAAACTGACCTCTTTGGTGAGCAGGCTGTTCTCTGTGGCGGTGTTTGCTCCCTTATTAAGAATGGCTTTGAGACTCTGGTGGCTGCCGGCTATCAGCCAGAGATTGCATATTTTGAGTGCTTCCACGAAATGAAGCTCATCGTTGACCTGATGTATGAAGGCGGTATGGCCAAGATGCGTAAATCCATTTCCAATACTGCTGAGTATGGTGATTATGTATCTGGTCCACGGGTTGTTGGCGAGCCAAGCCGTAAGGCCATGGAGCAGGTATTGAAGGAAATTCAGGATGGTACCTTTGCCAATAAGTTCCTCACCGACAATCGTGCTGCTGGCTGGGCTAACTTCTATGCTATGCGCCGTCTCAATGCTGAGCATCAGATTGAGGAAGTAGGTGCCAAGCTCCGTGGCATGATGTCCTGGCTGAAGGATGGAGCTGACCTTTCCAAAGACTAATTCAGCATAAAAGAGGTTTTCTTCCTCAAATATAGAATAGTCTATATGTAGAACGGCTTACGCCATATTCTGGTGTAAGCCGTTTTTTGAAAAATGAGCTGTGCATTTAGGAGGGACAAACAATGGGTATGAATATGACCGAAAAGATTCTGGCCCAGCATGCGGGCTTGGAATCTGTTGTACCAGGTCAGCTTATTACCTGTAAGCTGGACATGGTATTGGCCAATGATGTTACTGCACCACCGGCTATTAAGGAATTTTCCAAGATAGGCCGTCCAGTATTTGATAATACAAAAATCGCTTTGGTACCAGACCATTTTACGCCAAATAAAGATATTAAGGCTGCTGGTCTGGCTAAGACTGTTCGTGATTTTGCCAAGGAAAATAAGATAAAGAACTATTTTGAAGTGGGTCGTGTGGGCATTGAGCATGTAATATTGCCGGAGAAGGGCATTGTGGCTCCTGGTATGTGCATTATTGGAGCGGATTCCCATACGTGTACATATGGAGCTGTAAATGCTTTTTCCACAGGTGTTGGCTCAACTGACCTTGGTGTGGCTATGGCCACTGGTGAAGCCTGGTTTAAGGTTCCTAAAACCATAAAGGTTGAGCTCATTGGAAAGAAGCCAAAGAATATTTGTGGCAAGGATGTTATTTTAACCCTTATCGGTAAAATTGGTGTTGATGGAGCCTTATACAAATCTCTGGAATTCGCCGGTGAAGGTGTTGCAGAGCTGACCATGACAGACCGTTTGACCATAGCCAATATGGCCATTGAGGCTGGTGGCAAAAATGGTATTTTCCCTTATGATAAGATTGCTGAAGAATATGTAAAGGGTAGAGTGGATTACGACTTTACTCCTGTGGAAGCCGACCCGGATGCCAAGTATGAAAAGGTTATTACAATTAATCTTTCAGAGCTGACACCAGTAGTTGCTTTCCCGCATCTTCCGGAAAATACCCACCCTGTGTCTGAAATTGGAGAAATCAAGATAGATCAGGTGGTTATTGGCTCCTGTACCAATGGCCGTTTCGAGGATTTGGAGCAGGCAGCAGAAATTTTTAAGGGACATAAGGTACATCCAGATGTACGCTGCATCATTATTCCTGGCTCCCAGCAGGTGTATATGGACGCTATTCATGCAGGCTTCGTGGATATTTTTGTTGAAGCGGGCTGTGCAGTAAGCACCCCAACCTGTGGTCCTTGCTTGGGTGCCCACATGGGTATTATGACCGCCGGTGAAAAAGCGGTATCCACCACAAACCGTAATTTTAGAGGCCGTATGGGCCATGTAGATTCCGAGGTATATCTGGCCGGTCCTTATGTAGCTGCTGCCAGTGCTATTCTTGGACGGATTGCAGTTCCAGAGGAGGTTGAATAATATGGCACATGAAGGCAAGGTTTGGCGCTACGGTGATAATATCGACACCGATGTTATTATTCCTGCAAGATATTTAAACTCCTTTGATCCCAAGGATTTGGCGGCCCATTGTATGGAGGACAGCGACGAGCATCAGGATGCTCCCTTTGCCACTAATGTTGTAGAGGGAGATATAATGGTGGGTGGTAAGAATTTTGGCTGCGGCTCCTCCCGTGAGCATGCGCCGGTGGCTATTAAGGCTGCTGGAGTTCCTGTTGTAATTGCGGCTGATTTTGCCCGTATTTTCTATAGAAACGGTATCAATATTGGCCTGCCATTGCTGGAAATTGGTGATGACGTTAAGAAAATTAGTCATGGTGATAAATTAAAGGTTGATCCTTCCACGGGTGTAATCGAAAATCTTACCACAGGGGAAACCTACCATGCCCAGCCACTTCCTGGCTTCGTACAGGAGATTGCCAAGGCTGGAGGCCTTATTAACTATATTAAGGAGAAGAAATAATATGGCTAAAAAAATAGTTGTTATTCCCGGTGATGGAATTGGTAAGGAAATAACTGATTCAGCCGTTGAGGTTTTAAAAAAGACAGCAGAAAAATTTAATTTAAAGCTGGAATATGAATATAAGGATGCTGGTGGAACTGCCTACGATAAATTTGGTGTTCCCCTTCCAGATGATACCCTTGAGGCTTGCAAAGCCGCTGATGGTGTTCTGTTTGGTGCTGTTGGAGGAGATAAATGGGATAACGTGGACCCAGGTTTGCGCCCGGAAAAGGCTATTCTCGGTCTTAGAAAAGGACTGGGACTCTATGCTAATCTTCGTCCCGTAAAGGTTGCAGATTCCCTGGTGGAATATTCGCCTTTAAAACCAGATCGTATCAAGGGCTGTGATATTGTTATAGTACGTGAGCTGGTAGGTGGAATTTACTTCGGAGATAAATGCGAATCTGAGCTTTACAATGGTGCTGAAAGGGCCTGGGATTTGGAGAATTACTCTGTTCCAGAGGTTCAACGTATTGCCAGGCTGGCCTTTGAAACTGCCAAGCTGCGCCGTGGAAAGGTCACTTCTGTAGACAAGGCCAATGTACTGGCTACCTCCAGACTTTGGAGACGTACTGTTGCGGAGGTTTCAAAGGAGTATCCTGATGTGGAGCTTAATAACCTCTATGTGGATAACACTGCAATGCAGCTTGCCGTGCGGCCAACCCAGTTTGATGTTATCCTGACAGGCAATCTCTTTGGGGATATTTTAAGTGACGAAGCAGCCGTTTTAGGCGGTTCCATTGGCATGATGCCGTCTGCGTCTATCGGTGAACTCACATCCCTTTACGAGCCAATTCATGGATCCGCTCCTGACATTGCCGGACAGGGCATCGCCAACCCTGTTGGCACAATCCTTTCCGCTGCCATGCTTCTAAGATATTCATTAAAGGAAGAAAAAGCTGCAAGAGCAGTGGAGGAAGCCTGTGATAAGGCTTTGGCTGATGGATGGCGTACGGCAGACCTTTGGCATGAAGGCTTTAAAAAGGCCGATACAGCCACAATGACTCAGGCAGTTATAGACTGTCTCTAATCTCTAATGGAGGTATACTCACATGAAGGGTGCTCAGATAGTTGTTGAAATATTAAAGGAGCAGGGGATAGATACCCTGTTTGGTTATCCCGGAGGAATGATTCTTCCTCTTTATGATGCCCTATATGATGAGAAAAATATCAATCAGATATTGGTGACCCATGAAGAGAATGTGGCCCATGCAGCTGACGGCTATGCCCGGGCAACCGGTAAGGTAGCGGTGTGTATTGCCACCTCCGGGCCTGGAGCCACCAATCTGGTAACGGGTATTGCCACTGCTTTTATGGATTCAATTCCCCTCGTGGCTATTACAGGCCAGGTGGATACCAGCCTTTTAGGAACTGATTCCTTCCAGGAAACTGATATTATGGGCGTTACTATGCCAATTACCAAGCATAACTATAAGGTGAAAAATCCTAAGGTATTGGCTGAAACCCTCAGAGAAGCCTTTAAAATTGCCAAAAGTGGCAGGCCTGGTCCTGTGTTGGTGGATATTCCCAAGGATATTCTTCTAAACGATGCACCATTTCCTAAAGTAGAGGTTATAGAAAAGAAACCCGCTGAACCAGATGCGGACTTTAAGATTTGTGTAGCGGAAGCAGCTCAGGTTATCTGTGATGCCGAAAGACCTGTTATAATAGCGGGAGGTGGTGTGATTTCCGCTGGTGCCACCAAAGAGGTAATTGCCTTTGCTGAGCATTACAATTTGCCAATCGTGTTTACCCTTATGGGTATAGGCGGTGTTCCCATGTCCCATCCAAATGTGCTGGGATTTACGGGAATGCACGGGAAAAAAGAGGCTAACAGTGCTATATATAAGGCGGATCTTATTATATCCTTAGGAAGCCGTTTCGCTGACCGATTAACGGGAAATGTTGACAAATATACTGCCAATACAAAGTTTATCCATGTGGATATTGACCCGGCAGAAATAGACAAAAATATTCCAAGCTCCATAGGTTTGGCCGGCGATATGAAGGCTATATTAGCCATGCTTATGCGCCGGGAGCCGACAAAGAAGCTTGATAGCTGGTGGGCTGAAATTCGCTCCTTGAATTCAGAATTTGCTTATGATTATGATGTAAATCGCCTTACTTTGCCTTGGGCCTTGCATCATATTGCCAAAGCAACTGCAGGGAAGGAATTTGCCTTTGCCACAGATGTGGGACAGCATCAGATGTGGTGTGCCCTTCATTTGCAGGTGGAAGAACCACGGACATGGTTTACCTCTGGTGGGCTTGGTACTATGGGGTATGGCCTGCCTGCTGCAATGGGTGCCCAGGTGGCTTATGTCACAAGTGGCAGTAAACGGCGGGTGATTCACGTAGCCGGAGATGGTGGCATCAAGATGACTGGTAATGAGTATTACACAATAGCCAGACTTAATCTGCCAATTATTTCCATTATAGTAAATAACACTAGCCTGGGAATGATTCGCCAGCTCCAAACCGTATTCTATGATAAACGGTATATTGCCTGTGAATTTGACTATAATATGGATTATGCCGCCTATGCCAAGAGTTTTGGCATTGATGCCTACAGCGTTTCCACACCTGATGATTTTGCCGTGGCCTTTAACAAGTGCCTCAGCGAAGCGGATAAGCCTCATGTAATCGTGGTAAATCTCCATAGGAGCTTCGTGGAACCAATGACCAAGGGCGGCGCAAAGATTAATGAATTTGTAGATTTTAAATAGTTCTACAGTGTCTATAAGTATAAATGCGTATTGATACTTCTTTTATACTTTGATACAATACAAACAAGAAAGGTGCTACCGATAGACGGTCAGCCCCAAGGTTTTTCTATTGCTATGATTTAATTGCAACAATACAGATTGCAACGAGAAATACAACTGTTAAAAAGTCATAAGTATTTTTACATCCGATAAGTATAAATTATCGGATGTAAAAAGATGCAGAAAAAAGGGATGCCATACGCTAATGTATGCATCCCTTTTATATTGAAATAAATCTTCGATTATGCGAAATAGGTATCCCAAACAATACCGATATGATCTTCAATAAATTTAAGAGCCTTCTTCTCGTATTCAGGATCAGAATAACAACGATTAATCATAGCAACAATTGGCAAATAGTACATGTTCACCATGTGATCAGTCGTAATTTTTGGCTTGCCCTTACCATCATGCTTATTTTTAAATAAACCTTCCAACAGATTCCTGATTATAGTTTCTGTTCTGGTATAGGTTTTTTCAATATGCATTAGTCTTATTTGCTCGTTGCGGAACTGCTCCAGAATCAGCAATTTACGGACACATTTAATCACATTATCCTGAATAATGTTCTTTACATGGTCCATATTATACTTGATGAACTCCTCTTTAGTCAGATTCTTTAATTGTTCATCAGTAAAGTTGATGATAGGAAGACTATGCTTATTGTAGTTCTCCTCAGCCTGCTCAATAATAGTATCGAGTATTTCACGTTTCCCCTTGAAATGCTTGTATAAAGATGGTGGAGTCACCTTTACAGCAGCAGCAATCATCTCTACCCCGACAGCATTGTACCCAAAATTAGAGAATAATCTTAAAGATTCCTCCAAGATACGTTCTTTAGTATTTGTCCTTCTTATGATAACCACTTCCCCTTATAAAAACTCATACTTTTTTCCAAGACGATTATAGCATTTTAATAGATGATATACAAGAAAAATCATATAGTATTGAGCAACTATAACAATATTATATAAATGTCTATGTATTGAAAACTATTTAGCTGCTTGTCTTTTTAATGGGGACAAATTATTTTGTAATATGCTGCAATAATCCCTGACAACCTCTCATCACATCATTAAAGGTAACGTCAAAATTACCAGTATACCATGGATCCGCAATACTTCTGTGTTCTCCGGCAAAATCCATTAGCATATATACCTTATGTTCAGGATCAGAGCCTATTATCTTAGCGATATATCGCATATTCTCATCATCCATGCCCAAAATATAGTCGTATTTATCATAATCTTCCTTAGTCATAAGTGTAGCCTTGCGTTTTGAATAAGGAATCCCCTCTTTGTCGAGCTTATCCTTTGTTCCCCAGTAAGTATCTGAACCTATTTCATCTCTATGGGTGGCTCTGGACTGAATATAAAAGTTATCCTCCAGCCCTGCCTTTTTCACAATATCTTTCATAACAAATTCAGCCATTGTTGAACGACAAATATTGCCGTGGCACACGAAAAGTATATTAACCATTGACTCAAAACCCCTTTAAAACATTGATTTTACTAGCTTCGTTAAAATTTAACTACCTCATAATTCTATCACAAAAAGCCATTTTGGGCATTATATTGGCATACTTCTTCTCCTTATCTCCTGCCTGTATCCTCCAAACATGGGCAGAGATTTTTTGTAATACTTTTCTTCATGGTTCGTATGTAAGGACAGAAAGCAAAAAAACAATAAGGGCATAGCCCATATATAAGGGGGTAATCTTATGAACAAGAAAATCGAACTCAAAGAAATGGATTTAGCTCAGGTTGCTGGCGGCCGTCCAAGAATCCGCATTCACGGGCCACGTCGTAAGCCTTTCCAGTTTATTAGAGATATCATTGATATAATCCGGGATATCTCCCAGCCTAAGAAGGATGCCCCACAGCAGACTCCTCAGCAGGATCCACATAAAGCTGCATAAACCAGAATTTTCTACTACCCATCTCCTTCCCCTGACTGTTTCCTCTCTCCATGAAGCAGGCAGGAGATTAAAATAATTGCCCTGGCTATCAAAAAGCCGGGGCATTTTAAATTTAATGGGTTGCGTTATAATAATTGTCCTATTTTTTAACCTTTTAGCAGGAAAATAATAAAATTTATTGAATACTCTACATTGTGAGATGGTGTTTTAATATTTTGAGGGAAACGTATTAGAACATCAAAAGTTTTTTATTTGTTTGGAGGGGATTAATTATGAAGAAGAAAGCTCTAACAGCAGCAATTTTAGGTTTGGCCCTCAGCGTGTCAGCTACTGCCATGGCCGCCACTGGTATGTCCGGCTTATCACCATTAGAGGGCAGACCTGAGGCTAATGCAAAGGAAATGCTTCCTAAAGCAACCTACAAATTGGAAGCTGCACATCAGGTTGAGGGACGCCAGGGTGTAGCTTCTGAGGGTGATTATTTCTGGGTTTCCGGTTCCAAGACTCTTGCAAAATATGACAAGAATTGGAATCTGATCGAGATAAACAAGAATCCTTTTGAGGGCTATAGCATTCCATCCAACCATATTGGCGATATTGATGTTTACAACAACGAAATCTATGTAGGTGCTGAGAACTTCATGGATGGTGTTGGCAAGGACATTCAGATTGCAATTCACGATGCTGATACCTTGAAATTAAAGAGGACCTTCTCCTTTGAGCCTGCATCCGGACAGGAAGAATGCTCCGGTATAGCTGTAAATCCAGATACCCAGACCGTGTGGATGTGCTCCTGGGTAGGTGAAGAATCTGGACGCTATCTCTATGAATATGATTTAAAGACCGGCAAATATCTCCGTAAGGTTCATCTCCAGTGTCCTCCACAGTGGGTACAGGGAATAGCATACTACAATGGTTCTTTCTATCTTACAGCAGATGACGGTACAGCTGATGAGGTTGAGCCTGACCATGTTTATCGCGTAGATATTCAGCCAGGTGCATCCAATGCTACTGTTGTTCTGGAGAGAACCCTTGACGATGTAACCTTCCAGGGTGAAATCGAGGGCATTACCTTTAACAAAGCCAAGAAGCAGATGCTGGTTCACTACAATCGTGGTTCCCGTATCGTACTGGGCATGGTAAAGGGCTTCTATCCTGGTTATGATAAGGAAATTTCCGAAGTGTTCTGCTATGATATCAACAGAAAATAATAGTATATTGTACAGTTCACGTTAGCGACTATACACAAACATCTTAAAAGGGGCTGCTTCGGCAGCCCCTTCACTACTATCTATTTATGGAAACCCTATCTTTTAACAGCACAAAGGCAATATAGAAGGCTAAAATATTTACTGCCGATTCAATTAAGAGCCCCGGAGCAGATGATAAGCCAGCCTCCAGGCTATCGTATAAAATTGCACCGAAAATGGTATAGCCTGCTGTCATTATAAGGGTAGCTATTACCAGTGCTATGAAGGTCCAAGAAGATTTGAGCACATTTTCCTCGCTCACTTTTTCCACAAAGATAGCGAAGGATAAAGCCATGAGAAATTTTATCAGAATAGTAGGACCGATCCATAAAGGGAAGCCACCCAACAAATCAGCAAAGGCAGAGCCAATGCAGCCTGCCCAAATCCCATGACGGCGGCCAACCAGCAAAACTATAAGAAATATTGCTGCATCACCTAAATGGGCATATCCCAGCGGAATAGGAATCTTAGGTACAAAGGTAGCTAAAAAAACCACCGCTGACATTACTGCTACAAGGCAAATTTCCCTTGCCGTCCATCTTTGTTGATTAATAGGCGAAATATTCATATAAGCTTCCTCCTTACATTACCTACTAAAACTATAGGCTATATATTTTAGACCTTATTATATACCTTATGAGAAATTTGTCAATTAAAAACTGCCCTAAAAAAATAAAAGCCTTCCATGATTATTGTTATTTATCAATCATAGAAGGCTTTTTAATATTTAAAAAGTAAATATTTCAGTTTTTACTAAGCAGCTTAGCTCTGCTTGTCCTTATAAATTGGAGCCCAGTCTTTTCCGAGATCTCTGTAGCCAAACCATTTTGTGGAATTATCCCAGAAGAACTGATAGCGTGCGGAGCTAGGATATGGGCGGTATACCTGCTCAAAGGCCAATACCAGCTTTCCATCCTTCAAAACCACGATAGTAGGCCGTGCGCCTGTCTCATGAGCGTAGTTCAAGCTATCAATATAGGTCATCATGGTTTTCTTATCCGGGGAATAGCCGTACATAAAAGCACGCTCCATGGACTCAATTACAAAGTATAATTCACTGTTGCTGGTATTCTTGATTACCCTAAAGGAGTATCCATTCTCTACCTGTGGATAATAATTATCGGATATTCTCTTATCATCCAACCAGGTAATTACGTGCATTTTCTTGTCACTGCTGGAATTCCACAGCTTTCTCATCTGGATTTTCAGGTTGCCATAAGGAGTATTGAAATTTTCGTTTACAGCCTCATCTTCTCCCAAATTCTCAGAGAAATTGTACGCCTCATAAACCATCTGATAGGTTTCCGAAGCAAAGCACATGGACGCAAATGCCATAACCAGCATTCCAACTAAAACGGCAAATAGTTTTCTCATCTTGTTTCCTCCCTCTTTGTAGCAAACTATTTTTTGATACGAAAACAAATCTACGCACCAAATCCCACATGTGTTGTACTTCTACAACACATTGAATAAATCCTGCTTTTCCCCTTATTAATTAGATATTTATACATTCCCCAATATCCGAATTATTCTGCTATGACATCAAAAATATTATTTTTCTAAAAAGCTTAATATATGTGTTATTTTCTCCTATATTATATAAAAACATCCAAAGCATCTCTTAATATCTTTTATATTTTTATATAAATATGTTATAATTTAGTTACTGCTTACCTCTA
>NZ_JAZTZI010000010.1:0-35306 GCF_045637405.1 Anaerovibrio sp. | reverse complement strand
AAATACGGTATGACGGAGCAGGCTGCCATTGATAACGGTTTATATAATTATATTGAGAAATACCGTCAGAAATTTAATATTGAAAAGGTTAAAGATATGCGGTTCGATATCCTTTTCAATCGGCCTTTTACAGACGAATATGATATTAGTGCTGGGGATTTTGAGTTGAAATTAGAAGATGGTAGTACTAAGAAGTTTGGTTTTACTACATACAAATATGATGTAGATAGTAAAAATCCAAATCTTGTTCATGTGATATTGTATGATACAGCTAATAATTACAAAGATATAGGCATGGATGTAGGTTATGAATTGTATACTAATAATCTAAAAAATGCTCTTTTTTCTGAATTTCATATAAATTGCGGTGATGGAATTGATTTGGATATTAAACCTGAAAAAATATCTGAATTAATGCTTACATATAGTGATGCTATTACGTAAAAAGTTCCTCCAGAAGTTTTGGAAAGTGCTAATGCATCCTTGTCTTATACCAAGGATGGGGTATATATTAAAGTTTCTGAAGCCAGTAAGGCATTGGATGAGCTTATAGCTGCTGGGGATTGGCATATAGATGAGAAGGAATTGAAGTTACTTGCGTTGAGCAATCCATATGATTTTGAATATCATGATGGTATTGGAAGAGTATCTTTCGGGAACTATATTTATGTGATAAATGTAAATTTGAAGAATGAGGATGAGTTGGTTATTGAAATAGGCAGATGTTATCCTCTTCTTGATATGGGAGAAACGGACGAAAAGGCATTTTTTGCTACTACTCTTAATTGGAATGAATTAGAGAGTAAATACAAATCTGATATTCCTGAATATTTTGATATTTATATTCCTATAACAGAAAAAAATGCCAATAATATTGACTTACTGAAAAAGGAAATCGTTTCAGAGTTGATTAATAAGGGGCTTGTTACCTCATTGTATACGGAAGAGTATCAGAAATTAAAAGATACCGGTATTGGTTTCCCTCAGCAGTTTTATAGAAGACTGGATAATCTTGAAAAACTATATGAGTTACGTCACCATTGTCCTAAAGCGATTATTGGTAAAAGGAAAAGCCCGGAAGAAGTGGATGTTTTCTTAAATTATTACAAAAAAGTTTATAAACTGATTGTCGATGAAAAGGCAATTTCTTTGGCTGAGAAAACCAATGAAAGTGATATTGGGGAACTGGCACGTGAAGAATACAATCGGTTGTTTATTAAAGAAATGATAAATGATGGTAATGCTCCAATGGATATTAGTTTTTTTTATATAGCTGGTGTGGCTGGCATAATTTTACCAGAAAATTATAGCTATGTTCATGAAAAGATTGAAAAGATTATGCGAGAACCGGAAATTAAGAGAATGATTAAGAAGGCCCAAAGCCAGGATATGAGCCGGTAAAATTAGCTATTTTTAAGTGCAGCGTAAAAACTGCACTTTTTTTATTACTTCCAGGATGCCCATAATGGGCATCCTGCCTTGTAAACAAAGTGTATAAATAACCATAATTTTTTGGCTCTTTATTGTGATACTTTATATAAAAGACAATAATTGGGAGGTTTATATTATGGCAGAGTGGACATTCCTGCATAAGAATGTTGTTTCGTTAACAGAAAAAGAAAAGGCAGATTTAAAAGTTGTGCTTCAGGAATATGATGAAACTGGTGAATCGGCAAAGTGTGGTATATGGTCAATTAATTCAGGTACTTATGATCGGTGGTGGGAGCTTTGCAAACACGGTGAACCTGTCGTATGCTGCTTTGCCAGTGGTGAATATGATAATGGAGTCGAGATTGGTAATCTTGAAAGATTAAGAGATATATCATTTAAGGAACGTGATGATATTTTTAAGGTTATTGTCAGTGAATATTCTGATGTAAGATGTTCTCCCAATGAACCTGATTCACCGGAAGAATTTCTGTATAATGAGCCACACCTTATTCAGGAAACGGCTAATGCCGGGGACTGGCATATAAATGAAGATGTTTTTAAATTATTTAAGAATGCCACTGCTCCATTTAATGATGAGCAGCTTTTATCAAAGGATTTGGGCAGCGTTTATTTTGGCAATCATAGCTTTGGTATTAATATTGTGGATTCTTATTTTGAGGAACCTTCTAAGCCTTCCGTTACGCTTGTTATGTATCAACGTGTTCCACTGTTACAGTTTGAAATGAGCCAGGATAATGGCCAGATTGAGAATCGTGATTTTCAGCTGCTTAATTATAAGGATGTATTATATCCTAGTCGGTTAACGAAAGCTCTTTATTGTAACCATGGAAAGGTTGTTTACCTTGAAAATTGTGAGGAAGCACTGAGCAGTTTGGAGAATTTTAAACGTGCCGTCAGTGAAAAGTTGATTATGGACGAATGTATCAATCCATATTGGAATGAGGAATATAAAAAGTTTACAGAACAAAAAACTGGATATTTCCATCAGCTGGACAAGGAGCTGTATGAATTTCCTTCGATTGTAGCTCAAAAGGGAGAAATGTCTATTTTGGATTTGGATACTTTGCGGCATTACTATACCAGCGATGGGGATCGTCCGTGGACGTTGGATGCTAATGCTAAATGGGATGCGAAAACTATTGTATCCCACATGGTAGCGAGTGGTTTTGATGATTATAACATAGGTAAATTGTGTTATCACATCAATAAATTTGCTTTGGAAGCCAATCATCCTTTACAGAAAATTGATAAATCCCTTTACAGTGATTTTGGGCTGAAAAAGCTCAGAAAACAGATTAAGGGAAAAAGTCAGGAATTGGAAATATAAAGTGCTTTGGAGGAAATGGTAATGAGGAAATTATTTTCTGAAGGTGACGATGTTGTTATCAAGGATTACATTTTACCTGGATTAAGTAATGACAAGGTTTATATCGATACTGTCCATGTTCTTCAGGATGAGGTATTTGGTGATAACTTACTTTTATGTTCCTGCTCTAATTGTAAGTTTGAGAATAATAATACTCAATTTGATGCCAGTTTCTATATTCCGGTAGATGTTTTATTGAAACAGAATAAAGAGTACCAAGTGGAAAACTGTATTGAGTTTTCTGATGGCCCTGATATGCTTTCCGTTTATAATATTAATTTGTTTGATCATACTTATGAACTGGGCAATTTTTGGTTGAATCACATTGAAGGAGATTTGATGGGATATAAAGATGATGTCTATGTTACTTTGGAGTTGTATATCCCGACTCACTTCATTTCCAAAGATGAAGCCTGGCAAAATGAGTTTTTATCTGTTTTGATAAATACCAAAAATGGTCTTGATACAGAGTGCTTCCGTGTACCTGATATAACCATTCCTTTAGTAGATATTAAGGAACTTGATGCTGCTACGTTTAAGGAATACCTTCAGGCTCTTGTTTTGAAGGAAATGGGGAATCGTTGCCCTGAATTTTATAAAAAGATTACTGGTGAATCTTTTCAGGCTCAAGAGGTTGATGTTTTAGCTGTCAGAGACTTTATTGTAGATGACGAAAATGAATTTCTGTGGGTTCTTGCAGAAAAGAATGGTCGTTGTTGCTATGTTGGTTTCTCCCTTAATGAAGTTCCGGGATTGCCTATTGTTCAGAATGCGTATGATTCTGATGAAGCAAAAAATATGATTTTGAATGTTATTAAAGGCAAGAATATTAATCCTGTTGATTTACCACATATTGAGGATACAGATTCTGTTTTGCAGTATTTGTGGCATGATATTGTTTTGTCATCTAATCTTACCCATTTTATTGAAGAAGAGTATCCTTTTGGTGGCAGCCCATGGGATTCATTGAAAATTTCAAAATCAGAATTTGAAAAACGCATGGATGCTGCAATTGAAAAATTTGCACTTGGAGATGTTATTGTCAAAGGTGATGGGGATGCACTTTATACGGTTTATGGTGATTTCCAAAGCCGTTTTTCTCAGATTTCTGATTTTGACAAATATAAGTTTTCGGCCAGTGAAAAAGATGAAAAAATAAATAATCTTGTTTCTGCCGGGGTTTGGGATATTGATGAAGAGTATGTGAGAGATATCATTGACAATAAAATCAATCCTGTTGAAGAAACAGTTGATTTTGTTGGAAGTGTTGAGTTTGGTAATTATTCCTATGATTTACATAATTTTACCAAGTCCCAATGTAATTACCTTGATGTTGATGTTTATTCCCCGTGCGAGTTTGCTGAAAGAAAAGAAGATTTTGTTTTTAAAAGCAAAACTTTAAAGGAATATTGGGAAAAAGATGTTCCTGATTGCTATTTATGTCATCCTCGTTTGTTGACTGTAAGTGACAGTGTAAAGACAGTTGATGACTTTAAACGGGAGGTGGTTAAATGTTTGCTGTCAGAGCAACTTATTTCAGTTGATTTGCTTGAGGATTACAAAGCCCTTAAAGAAGAGGGGATGGGATTCTACCAGCAGCTTGAAAAGCATTATAACAAAGTGCTGAAAGATACCATAAATAAAAAAAGTCTGTCGGATGAAGATTTAAATTATCTAGGTATTCACTATCACAATAAGTATGCCGGTGGTGAAATAACTGATTTGGAAGCAACCAATAATAAGATTGTACGGCAGATGATAACAGATGGTTTATCGCCTAAAAAGATAGAGTCTGTTTATCGTGGTATTGATAAGCTTATGTGTCTTGGCCCGGATAAGGATAATTATGTAAAAGCTATTCTTCAAAGCTCTGAAGTTAAAAAAATGGTTAGAAAAATTCAGGGCCAGGAGCAGGGAAGATAATGATATTATTAGGATGCCCATTATGGGCATCCTAAGTTATAAAGGAAAAAAGGTGATATGAATGAGTTGGATGTTTAATAATTTTAAAAAAGCGGTAGATCATGTTAAAGATGTTGAAAAAGAGATTAGTATAGATCGTGATACAAAAAAAAATATGGAATTAGAAGAAGCAAAATCCTGGCTTGATAGCTTGAAGGAGCAGATAAAAGAAGATCATAAAACATTGTTATATTTATATGAAAATGGTTTTGCAAAAAGATTTCCAAAGCATAGTCTTTATGGTCAAAAATTTATTTGTGATGATTTTACTGGAACAATGGGAATATTCCCCGAAAGCAATAATGCTTATAAAAAAATAGGGATAGTTGGTAAATTTGGATTTTTTGATTCAGACCCAGAGGCTCCTTGTTTGATATTTGATAATGAGTTACTTGTCGTGGATAGTGAAGATAGTAAACAGTTATATATTCCTCACGCTCCAACCAAAACGCAAATTATAGAATTTTGTGAGAAATTTGAAGATTTTCATAAAGAGTTTACAGAATGTGTGAAGAATATTTTAGCATTGGAAGATATGGTAGCTGCCGGTGATTGGCACATTAATGAAGAATCTTTTAAAAAATATTCAAATGGAGAAATGGATTGTGACTTGGAAAGTATGGGTTCCGTTTATTATGGAAACAATATTTATGACTTAGCATATGGTCAGATTGATAATAATGACCCTTGTAATGTTGCTGATAATGTCTCTGGTGTTTTTATTCACTTATATAAGCCGTTTGGTATAACTGAATTTGAAGAAGTTACGGTTGATTTTCATGGTAAGAACCGAGTTGACTTATGTGGTAAATATTTAGATTTAGTTGATTATCCTTGTGATCCTATACATAGAACAAAGGCAAATTGTACAAGCATTGAAGAGCTTAAAAAAGATATTGTTAAGGAAATGCTGGAAAGCAAGGTCCTTGATCCTGGTAAGATAGCTAAATATAAAGAAATGAATACTTCTCATGATGGTAAGATTCCTTCTGGTTTCCCACATCAGTTTGAAGCAGCTAAGAATGCTTTAAAATCCTCTGAAAAAGAGCAGAAAGATAACCAAGTGTTAATTAGATAATCTTTATGATGCAGTTTATGAAATTATAGGCTGCATCTTTTTTATTATCAGGATGCCCATTATGGGCATCCTAAAAGAGTATAAAAACACATAATTTTTCGGAGTATTTTAATAATAAAATATTTGTAGAGGTGATTAGATTATGCAAACGGATTTAAAAAAATTATTACCACATCAGTTTGATGAACGGCCTGTCAAGGGCGTTGTTATGACAGCTATATTTGATGAGAATATATTTGCAAGGAATAATGAGTTTACCGATGAATCGGATCTGGTATATCCGACTTCTTTTGAATTTCATTTCAAGGATCAGGATGGTAAAACTTATTCCTTGGGGTTTGAAGATTGTGATGTTCATAACTATGACAATAATAAAGTTACCTGTTATTGTACGGATATTGACCTAGACAATTCCAATTGTCCATTAGATATTGGCTCCATTATGGATATGAAGCTAGAACGGGTTATAACGTATACCAATGCACATCGTAGAGGATATGATGATACTATTGTTGGTTATGATGCGGAAAATATTGCCTTTAAAACAGATGCTGCAACATATATTTTTGACACAGATACCTTTAAGTGGAATAAAGCTCATGAAAAGGCTTTATTAATAAATGAAGGCAGCTGGCATATTAATGAGGCTAAGCTTGATAGCTTCAGAAATACAGAAGATTCCAAAAATCAGTATTTGGGGTATGTGACATATGGAAATGATATTTTTGAAATATATGGTTACGAAGACACATCTAACATAAAGGAAATCAGTATTGAACATTCTGTTCCCCCTGAAGAATATGAATGCCACCAAGGGGAGTGTAAAGAGTTTGAATTTGATGTTTCTTCAAATGGCCTTTGCCTGGATCAGTACCGGGTATTAAAGACAAAGAATTTCCCTCATAATGGTTTCAGAATCGCACATCCGTCTATTATGCCGGAGTATAACAATCCGGAGTATCCAGAGTATGGCAATTATGAGGAAGCCAAGGCAAAATTCCTTAATCTTGATTATTTAAAGAAGAGGGTTTGTGAATACCTCGTTGATGAAAAGCTTATCAGTTCGGCAAGGATTTTTGAGTATTCTTCTATGAAAAACCTAAATATGGGATTTTATCAGCAGTTGGATAAGGCGATTAATAAGCATGTTTTCCATCTTGCTAGACAATCTAATTTGACACAAGAGGATGTGGAGAATTTATCAAAATTCTATAATGACTACTGTTATCATGCTGGTTATCCAAGAGATGATAAAAGAGTTATTGAGAAGATGGTAACGGACGGGTTATCTTCTCGCAATATTAAGGCTGTGTTTTCTGTAATGAATCACTATCATAAAGAAAAAGAGCAGCTTAATGAAAAATTGGAGAATATTCTTCATGACCCGGATATTAAAAAAATTATCAGTAGGGCATACGGATATAAATAGCAGAATTGTTCCAAAAACTGAAGGTGCGGATGAAATAATAACTGAGCTTTTAAAAGAGCCGGAAATAAAGAAAATGGTAAAAAAGGCCAAGAGCCAGAATTTAGGCTGGTAAATATTCTTATGCTTTAGGTGTAGCGTTATTAGCTGCACCTTTTTTGTTGAATTTAGGATGCCCATAATGGGCATCCTGAGTATGGCCCTAAAGTGTATAAAAAACCATAATTTTTTGAGGCATTTTAATGGTAAATTGTTATTGGAGGTGCTTTGTATGCTTAAAGGGTTTTTAATCCCTAACGTAATTGCATATTTGTTAATTCTAGCAATTTTAGCAGTAATAGGCAGTTACTATGGCGGTTCGGTTTTAAGGAACTATGAAATCGACCAGATAAGGCGTGAAGCAGAGCTTTTGGATAATGCCTTAACCCGGTATTCCTCCAATCATATGGGCGTAAATGAGGATACGCTGGAGTTTAATGAAGAAAGTAAGAAGCTTTTATATCACAAAACCAGTCTTTATCCAATTAGTCTGGATGAGCTGGGGGCAATTCGGGATGAGGATAATTATTTTTCAGACCATATAGATTTGGATAGATGGACATACCAGGTTACTTGGGAGTCCGGTGAAATGTTTTACGACTTGGAGTGTGATTTGCCTAATGGAAAAAAATATCATTCGCCACGCAGCAAGCATTAGCACTTTTGCTTCAAAAAATTTTATGTATTTTTTTGGAGCTGTTGCTGTTCTTTATATTGTTTTAAACAGTCCTTTTAGTACTGCTGCTGCATTTTTGGGTATAGCATTTTTAATGATTTTTTTTATGTCCTGCTCAGATAATGCTACCCATGAGATTACTCTTCAACAGTTATTGGGATTATTACTTGTTGTTTTTGCATATCGCTTATATCTTGGGGATCAGCTTTTATCCATTATTGTCAGATTGGTTTTGGGAGGCTCCTTTTTCTGGATGCAGCAGCTTTTTACCAGAAAGAGCATTAAGACGGAAAATTATTGTCAGGCAGGACCGGAAGTAGCATATATTCCGTATTTTGCAGCTGCAATTTCGGCTCCTGTGATTTTAGGAGTTATCAATTATTTTAATATATTCAATAATTTTTCAGCCTATCTTACGTTGTTTGATAAAATCATGAATCTGTATTTCAGTTCTATATTGGGATTTGTTCCTATTGCAGTTTTTCTGTTTATGTGCGGATGTATGCTTTTTCGTTCAAGAAAAGATAACTGTAAGGTCACTATGGGTACAGGAGATGTATTTTTCCTGAGTATCATGTTTTTGATGATGTCTCCGTCATATTTTTTGGCAGCGTATATTTTTAGTCTGTTATTAGTTTTATTTGATTCGGTTTTGATGCAAAAAGGAGTTAATGTGTAAAAATGTTCAACAAAATTTTTAAAAGACCTGAACCATTCACGGACAGCAAGGAGCTTTCTCCTGCTGAAAAAGCAAAAAGAAACTGGGATGACAGGATTGGCAATGCAGTTATGCAGGCATATTCCTGGAGGATGTGTACTTTTGGTTTAGTTGTAACACTTTTTTTCGCAATAGGCGCACTTATTTATATGTCAAATAAGTCAATGTATTTGCCTTATGTGGTAACAGTGGAAAAGGAAAGCGGTAAGGTTGAATTTGCTGGTGTTGTAAGCCCTTCTTCAAGTTATATTCCGCAGGAAGAGGTCATAGAGTATTTTATCCGGCAGTTTGTGGAAAACATTCGTAATATCCCTTATGACCCTGATGTTTGGGAATATAATTGGACTAAAGCATTTCATTACATGACCAAGGATGCCAGCCGTGAACTTGGTGAAAAGCGTAAGATTGAAAATCCTTACGTAAAGCTCCTGAAGAGTACTACTACAGCGAAAATTACTACTGTAATTCCTGTTAGCAAGCAGAGCGAAAATATTCAGGAAGGTAATCAGACATACCAGGTTAACTGGGAAGAGGCTGAAACTGATAAGAGCTCTGGAACTATTGTAATTACTCCATATAGAGGAATTATCACCATAACCTATATTCAGCCTAATGATAAAGAGGTTGCTATTCATAATCCTTTGGGAATATATGTTGCTGATTTTAAGTATGAAAAAGCCGGTGAAACCTACAACAAGGCTGAAGGTCCAAAGGATCAGAAAAAGACTAATGCTGCAACATTGCCTGTAGCAGAAAAAAAATAGGATGCCCATTATGGGCATCGCAGATGAAGGAGCGGTCAGTTTATGAATAAATATTTCAAGAAAATTGTTGCTGTAGCAGTTGTTTGTACGCTGAGTTTTCCATGTACTTCCTTTGCAGCCAGTCCTTTTGATATTTTTGAAAGCAAGGCTGTTATGAAAGAACAGAAGGCCATTGAGGACAAGCTGGAAGAGTTTGACAAGAAGCTGGAAGCTTTGAAGGAGGAAAAAAAGAATCCAAATTTCGATGCTGAAGGTGCATTTAATTCCTTAGCTGAACAGCTGTTGGAATTACGCAAAAATCTTGATAGCCAAAATGAAGCGTACAAAAGAATCATGGAGGCAATAAGTAATCTTGAAGCAGCAAATGAAAAGGAACCATATTCCTATCCTCCTGAACCGGTTGCAGCTCCAAGTAATTATTATGAAGGTTACAGCTCTTTTGTTGTTAATCCTGGCCCAAGCGAAGAACTAAGCTATACCCAGGATGCTATAAATTCCCAGGGCAACAGCACTATGATTTTCCGGTATGCCCCGAATCAGCTGTATAAGATTTATTGCCGGGTTAATTACTTGACTGATATTGCACTTAAAAAAGGTGAGCATTTAGCCTTTGTTGGCGGTGGCGATACTTCAGCATGGGCTGTGAATTCTTCCGTTGTAGATGGAACTACTCATATTTATATCAAGCCGGTGGTGGAGTCCTCTACCACTAACCTGATTATTACAACGGATAAGCATTCCTATCAGCTAATCCTTAATGTTAGCAACTGGTACAACCCAATGGTGCGTTGGAGCTATGATGTTGAAACGCAGCAGGAAGCAGCTGTAGCCCAGGCAAAGAATGACATGGTTGTTACGGGAACCATGAGTGTATATTCTCCTGAGTCCTTGGATTTTGATTACCAGATTATAGGCGGTTCTGAGCAAAAGCCTGTTATGGCTTTTACTGACGGTGAAAAAACCTATATCAAGTTTGCCGGGAGAGCCATCAAGGGGATGCCTCCACTTTTTGTCAGATCCGGTGGCAAAAAGGAAGTTGAGCTTGTGAATTACCGGGTCAAGGATAACTATTACATCGTTGACAAGGTTATTGATATGGCAGAAATAAGGTTCTCCGACAAAGAGAAAACCATTATTAAGCATAAATAAGGTGGGATACGATGAATTTAGATTTTCTTAAAGATATTGGATCTCTTTGGAACCGCAAGGATAAAAAAGAGGATTATGTGAATGAAGAAGCTGAAGAGGACGGTTCCACCCCGAAAAAAAAGAAAGAGGCTGAAGTGGATGTCCTTTCCATGAAGGAAGGAGATTACGGCACTATCTATGGGATAAAAAAGAAGTACGTAAAATACATGATTTATGGTACGGCTTGTCTCATAGGAATAGCGTTCTTTTATAACATCGGCAATAAGATGGGTGATGATTCCAAGAATGCTGCTATTCGTCAGGAATCGGTTGCTGATGTGCAAAATTCAAAAAAAGAAATGTCTTCTGAGGCCCTTAATTCTATCAATAGTGCAGTAAAAAATGGCCAGCCGTTGCCGGGACAGAATGGGCAGAATCCACAAAACCCACAAAACCCTAATGAGGTTCAGGTTCGTAGGAACCAAGCGAATAATACCAACATTCCTCAAATTCCGCAGGGCAACAGCCAATATCGTCAGCAGCAGCAAATGCCGTATGGCAATTATTATCAGCTGCCTTCGATGATGAATCAGACAGCTGCTGTTGCAACAGCTGAACAAAAGGAAGAGGATTCATTGGCCAAAAAGCTGGAAGATAGTATGAAATCTGCCATAGCTTTCTTTAATGGAGCTGATGGAATGTCTGGGAGCAGTAATCAGAGCAGTAGTCCTTCCGGTGGGGCAGAAGCTGCCCCAGCCGGGCCGCAGTCAAGTTATGCTTATACGGCTCCTTCTCCTTATATTTTACAGGCTGGAACCTGTATTCCTGCAATGCTTATTTCAAGCATAAACAGTGATATTCAGGGTATAGTTGCTGCCCAGGTTATAAGTGACGTTTATGATACTGCAACAGGGTATAACCTTCTTATACCAGCTGGAAGCAGATTGGTTGGAAGTTATGAAGCCAAGGAAAGTGGTGGTCGTGTCGCTGTTAATTTTACAGAACTGATTTTACCAAGTGGTGCTTCCTATTCAATCAGTGATGGCCTTATTGCCATTGATAAATATGGTTATATGGGGCTTACGGGCAGTGTCAACCATCATACCAACAGTAAGCTTACATCAGCTGCTATTGGAGCTGGTCTTGCTGCCGGTACTGCCGCAGCATTCGGCAATACCAATACAAGCTCCAGTACTTATACAACCGGGCAGATTGCCCAGCAGGGAGCAATGGCATCTGTCATGACAAATGTTTCCAATATGTTCAATCAGGCTCTTAATCAGGCTGATACTGTAAAGGTTCAGGCAGGAACCCAGTTTAATATTTTTGTTTCCAAGGGGCTGGTTTTCAATGAATAAGGATGATAACAAAAGAGAAAAGTATCTGGATGAAAAGGTGTTTGATTTCCTTGAAAAGGAAGTTGCTCCTGTTTTTAAGCCTGTTACCAGTTTTTATGACAAAATTACCAGGCCGTTTTTATATAGGCATGAAAGCCTGATTCATCGTGCTTTTCTGCCCTTTGCCATTATATTTTTCCTTTACATGGCATCGTTTTCCATAAAATTTTGGATTGCCTATTTCAGTAACAGATAATTAGGATGCCCATAATGGGCATCCTGTGGAGACAATATGGACCGTGAAAAGAAAAAAAGATTAATAAAATCAATAAAATACGGTGGTGCAATCTGGTTTTTGTTTGTTTTGCTTGGGTGCATGTACGCAGAGCATAGCGTTGGAGAATTATGCCAGTATAATGTACTTCTTGGTCCAACATTCACTTTCAGAGAGATAACCTATTATATTCCGGGGTCATATTTTTACTGGATGTTGAGCCCTGAAATCAGCAGCATTATCCCTGATGTTTTGAATAAATATATCAAGTTCATAAAGTCCGGTGTATTTCTAGGCGGTTTTTCTTGTGGATTATGTATTTATTACATGAACAAAAAGAATGTAAGCCTTGCAGATGCAAAATGGGCCACATCAGAGGATATTGAGCAGATGGGCCTGGGCAAATACAACCATAAGTATACAAAGGTTCCTTTGCTGGATATGCCGTTATTGAGAAATATTAAGGTCAAAAAGGATAAAAAGACTGTTAAGAAAACCGGTGTTGTGCTTGGGTTAAACCCTTATACCAAAAAGCTTATGCTGCATGACGGGCCGGAGCACATTCTTTTGATGGCTCCTACCCGTTCCGGTAAGGGTGTCAGCACCATCGTTCCTACCGGCTGTATATGGAGCTATTCAATATTTTTCTTTGATCCGAAAGGTGAGCTTTGGCAGCTTACTTCCAAATACCGCCAACAGGTTTTGGGACAGAAGGTTTTGAAATTTGAACCTCTTTGTGTAGATGGTTCATCTGCCAGGTGGAACCCACTTGCAGAGATTAATTTTAGGACCTTTGCTGAATTTAAGGATGTTCAGAGTATTGTAAACATCCTGGTTAAGCCGGATGGGGAGAGCAATGGCAAGGATCCATTTTGGGATGATGCAGCAACTGAGCTTCTTACATGCTGCATATTGCATCTTATGTACGCTCATGAGCGTGAAGGGCTGAATATTCCTTGTCTTACCGACATGATGTCCCTTCTTTCTCCACCGGATAAGGATATTGATGAGCTTTTTGATGAGATCAAGAAATATCCTCATATTACAGAGGAAGAATTCTTCTCTGACAAAAATCCTTTTGAAATGATTTATGGGGAAAGATACATCAAAAATCTTAATCAGTTTAATAAGCTCTGGAGGCTGCCTGATGATCAAAAGATTAGGTCTTTGAAGGACCTGAAGAAAGAGCTCAAAAAGAGATATTTGGATCGCAATGAAAAGGTTCCATGGGATAAGGACCCATATTGGATATGTCTTGTTCATCCAAGAGTGGCCGAGGGTGCAGCAAACATGGTTAACCTTAATGAAACTACCCGTGCTTCCCTTATTAAGTCCACACAGACAAAGCTTAGTTTGTACCAGAATCCTATTGTTCAGCGGAATACTGAGGTTTCAGATTTTTGTGTCCGTGACCTTTTGGCGGATCCAAATCAGGCTGTTTCATTGTATCTTGTAATGCAGTCAGATGATATTGATACAGTAAAGCCTTTATCAAGACTTTTAATCTCTTTTCTTCTTGCCAAGAACACAAGGGATATGCATGTTAATTCCTCTGGTGTAAAGCAGCGTGTTCTTTTGATGTTAGATGAGTTTCCGCAGCTTGGCGGCATGAACAAGATTGAAACCAATATGGCCATCTGTGCCGGTTATGGAATCAAGTACTGTATTGTTTGCCAGGATGTTAATCAGTTAAACAAGGCATATACAGAAAATAACTCTATTGCTACAAATTGTCATATCCATGAGTATTTTACTCCAAACGTAGATCCAGGCGGTAAAACTGCCAAGGCCATTTCTGAAACCCTAGGTAAATTTGAATTCCAGTCTGAATCCAAAAGCACCGGTTCAGGTGGCTGGTTTGGCGGTTCAAGCACATATTCCATGTCTACCCGTGATTTGATGACCCCTGATGAGGTGGCTAGACTTCCAAGGGATTCAGAGATTATCTTTATGGCCGGGCAGTATCCTATAAAGGGTAAGAAAATAGAGTATTGGAACGAGGATTCATTATGCAATACGTTCTTTACTTCTAAAACCAAGATGGGTTATCCGGTATTTTCCGATACAGTCACGGAAATACATAATTTTAAACAGCTTCATGATTATCATGCAGCTGAAATAAGGTACATGGAAGAATGTATTGAGGCTGTGGCAGCTGCCAAAGCAGAAGCAGCCAAGAAGCTTGGTGGAAAGATTAAGGATCTTGATGAACGTGAAAGAAAGAAAATGGGAATGTCCAAAAAGCCGGTGGCAGATATTCCTGTAGGGAAAGATGTTTCCGGTAAATTTCCAAAAGCAGCTGAAGCTGGTGAAAACAATAATGCAGCACCTGCGGAACCGGCAGATACCAATGCTTTCTTTGACAATCTTTTGAAGGGAGAGAATTCACATAGAGGATAACATTGCTACACAAAGGGCTTTGCAGTCCCTGGAATATTCCCTGGGAAAAGAAATGATGGATTATATGCATGATGATGATGTGACAGAGCTTATGGTCAATCCAGATGGCAGTTTATGGATTGATACCTTTTCCAAAGGTGTTATTGACACCGGGATCAGAATTAAGCCATCTGAAACAAGGCAAATAATCTACAGCGTTGCTTCTCTTTCCAATCAGATAATAAATGAAGCTGAAGCACCTTTTCTTCAGGCAGAAATTCCAGATTCATATCTGTTTGATTCCTGCCGTTTTCAGGGTGAGCTGCCTAGAATTGTAACAGCTCCAAGCTTCAATATCAGAAAGCATCCCAACAGGATTCTTACTTTTGATGATCTGATTAAATCAGAAACAGTTACTGAAGCCCAGGTGAAGATTATTCTTGATGCCATTCATAGTCACAAAAATATAGTGATAGCCGGTGGAACAAACAGCGGAAAGACAACCTTTACCAACAGTTGCCTTTTGCCGGTTTCCGAAATGGATGATAGGGTGGTCATGCTTGAAGATACACCGGAGCTTAGATGCAGTGCTAAAAACTGTGTAAGCCTTCGGGTAACTGACAGTATGAGCATGAATCAGCTGTTAAGAATAACCCTTAGACTTTCACCAAACAGAATTATTGTTGGTGAGGTTAGAGGCGAGGAAACATTTACGCTGCTTACAGCGTGGTCTACAGGCCATCGTGGAGGAATAACCACTGTTCACAGTGATTCGGCCCTGGATACCCTTTACAGGCTCCAGGAGGCCATAGAATTGGTTTCTCTTAGCCCTCAGCAAAGAAAGATTGGCCGGGCAATAGATATTGTTGTCTATCTTAGAAAAGTAGACAGAAAAAGATTTGTGGAAGAAATTATAGCCGTTGAAGGCTATGATTCCAATAAAGGTGAGTACATCACCAAAAAATTAGATTAAAGAAGGAGTGTATTTAAAAATGAAAAAGTTTAGTAAGCGTTATGCAAAGTATGTAACCAAGAAGTCTATGAAGTATGTTGGTGATCATAAGGCTGATTTTATTCGTCTTGGCATTATGACCGGTGTTGTTCTTTTTTCCAATGATTCCTGCTTCGCTAAAGAAATAGGCGATGGTGGAACATTCTCATCTATGATGAAGCCTTTGACTAATGCTGAAAAATTTGTAACAGATGTCGTTGGTCCACTTCTCTTTGGTGGTGGCCTGGTAGCTGTAGGTGGTGGTCTTATCAAGGGCGATAGCCGTGATATTGTTGGTAAGGGCGTAGCTGTAGCCGGTGGTGGCGGTGTTATGATGAATGCTGATACCCTTATTGGCACTGTAGGCGGTTGCCTGATGTAAAAGGAGTAATATTATGAAGGGCGATGAAAATGAGGTAGTTCCTTTTTTTGAGTTACCTCTATACCATGCCATGATTGACAAAATCTTGATTTTTGGAGCTCCAATCAAGGCGATAGTTTTAAATGTTGGTATAGCCGTTATTTTTATAATGTATTTCCATTTCTTTTGGATACTTATCGTAACGGCCATTCTGCATTATGCCATAACGAGACTCAGCAAAAATGATGCTCAGTTTTTTGACTGTCTTTTTGTTTATCAGCAGAAGAAAAAATATTATTCAACATAGGTGGTGTATAGCCTTGGAAAAAATGACAGAAAAAGAAATTCTTGATGATATTGCATCCTTCTTTCCTGATGGTGGTTGGCAGGAGCTTATCAGAATTTATGATAAGTATATTGAAGACAAGTATCCGTTTTGTGTGGAAAGCTGTGTGGAATTTGCCAAGACCGGCTATTTTGCCCATGGTATTAATGAGCATGTAGATGATTTGCAGAAATATACAGGTGAGGAATATTCTATTGATAATTTTGAGCCTGAAGAAATAGAGGATAAATATCATCAATTCATTGGCAAGAAAATTTTTGAAATGACTGCACTGGACCGGTATATTGACAGCCTTGTCCTGGATAATTTCAATGTCAAAACGGAAACACTTGATTATTATGTAAATTACCGTAATGGGCTGGGGAAAACTATGGATTTTAAGACTGAGCTCAGTAATTTGGTGGGAAAATATGAGGTATCAATTGACCAGCTTAGGGCTGCCATAAGATCCCCGGAGGTAAAGAAGTCTCTTAATGAAGAAATAGCAAGGTGAGAATATGTTAAAGATTCATAATTTCGACAATGATAAATTTGACCAGTGGCTTCCATGGGGAGGTATTACCCATGACCATGTTCTTCATCAAAAGGATGAAAGCCTTTTGGGGGTTATCCAGTATAACCCCCTTCCGAAGGACAGGCATTTAAAAATTATCGAAAAAGATATATTCCCGGAATTTGCTATGGGCTGGAGCATTTGGTTTGACAAGCAGCATATGCCCGGTCATGATGCGTATTATATCGCAATATGCTGGAATCCTTTCTCCAATAAAAAAAGGCATCAGCATATAACCAATACCTTATCTGCTTCGTATACAACATTTGATGACTATGAAGGCTATTTTGAATCTGTTTTGTTTAAGATAGCTTCAAACTTGGACAGATATACAGAATGTCGGGTAATGAATTATCAGGGAATTTACAATTATTTGTCTTTTGTTATTTCCATTGGACAAAAAATTGTTCCGATGCCGGATATTCCTATGTATATGGATGTGGATTTTTCCACATTCGTAAAGGTTGATTTTTTACCTAATGGTATTACCGTTGATGACCAAAGGATTGTTATGCTTAATCTTCCAACGGTTCCTGAAGAAGAGCTTTATAAGTTCTTTGATTTTTTTTCAGATTTGAATTACAGATACACCAGGCGTTTGCTTTGTATCGAAAAAGATACGGCTAAAAAAGACCTTGACCACTACACCAGTAAATGGTGCAGCGGCCGAAAATCTGTTAAGGATGTAATCACTGATTCAATCCTTTCAAATGTAAATGGTTATTTTTATAATGCATTGATTTTCTTGATTGATAAAGAGGATTATATTGATTTCATAAAATTGATTAGAAAAGCAACTGCCCATCTGGGTTTGGCCAATATAATAGAATCCTTTAATTTAAAGGATTCATGGTGGGGCTGTATTCCTGGCTGTTATCAGGCCAATCTTACACCACCGGTTATGGGGTTTGATTCAATGATGGACCTGCTTTTATATAAAGAGGTGAACGATTCGGATGTACAGGCATGATACATTTAAGCGTAAGAAAAATTTAATAAAAAAGATTATGCCATTTGGCCGGGTCGTTGAGATTAACCGGACAATAGACAAAAAGGATATGGTATTTACTCTTCTTGCCAACAAGGATGGTTCTATCCAGACCACATGGAAATATAGGGGGCCGGATCTTGACAGTACAGAAAAGACCCAGCTTTCTTTGATCACTATCCAGATGAATAAGCTTTTCATGGGGCTGGATTCCAACTGGATATTATATTTTGAAGCACAGCGTTCACCTTCAAAGGAATATGATACTGACAGTCACTTCCCGGATCCGGTTTCCAAAAAGATGGATGAGGAAAGACAGAAGATATTTTCTTCCGGTAATTATTATGAATCCGATTTTTATACAACTCTTTACTGGCTGCCTAAACTCGATACGGAAGATAAACTAAAGGATATGTTTATTGAGGGTAAGAAGCTTAATGTTTCTACATTCAACGAAAAAGTTGAAAGTTTCATGGTTGTTGTGGAAAAAATCTTTGCTTCCTACGTATCTCTTCATATTCCTATTGAAGTTTTGACAGCTGATGAAACCCTTACATATATTCATTCCACATTATCTGACAAGAATGTGAAGATTAAAAATCCTAAAAAGCCACTATTATGCGATCATTTTCTTTATGATACGCCTCTGTATGGTGGCCTGGCTCCGAGAATCGGGAAGAAGCATATAAGAGTAGTCAGCCCTCTTAATTATCCTGGCAGCACATTCTTTGGGATGCTGGATATGCTTAATAAATTCGATTTTTCTTATCGCTGGTGTGTCCGGTTTGCCTGTATGTCTAAAAAAGATAATTTCAGTGTTCTTGATACTGTAAACAGACAGTGGACTTCCAAGCTTCAGCCTATTTTAACAAGAATCATCAACAAATTATCCGGTACTCCAGATGATCCACGCAATGATAATAAAAATGCTTCCATTAAGGTATATGAATCCAAGGATGCCCTGGATTCCGTGGAGCAGGATATAACCAGATATGGGTTTTATACAACCTGTATTGTTATTACGGATGAGGATTCGGATGAAGCAGATGAGAAAGCTAAGATTGTATGCAACCTTCTAAATAACAGCGGTTTTGATGCACAGATTGAAACAGTAAATGCCCTTGATGCATGGCTTGGCTGCATTCCGGGAGCCGTTGCACATAATGAACGGCAGCCAATAATATCCTGTGGCAATCTGGTTCATCTTATGCCTTTTTCAGCAATTTGGGCCGGTCCAAAACGCAATGAGCATTTAAATGGTCCGTCACTTATTTATACCAGGACTTCCGGTAATACACCGTTTAGACTGGATCTTCATATTGGTGACGTTGGAAACAGCTTTGTTGTTGGGCCAACCGGCTCCGGTAAAACCGTTCTTCTTAATATGATTGAGGCATCTTTTAGGAAGTACAAGGATGCCCAGATTTTTGTTTTTGATAAGAAAGCTTCTTCCATAGCATTAACCTATGGTGTTGGAGGAAATTTTTATGATATTGGCAATAAGAATGCCAAGATTTCCTTCAGACCGCTTGCAGATATAGATGATCCAAATGAGCTGGCTTGGGCCCAGGAATGGTTGCTTTACTTCGTTGAGCAGCAAAATATGCCGATTACACCAGAAGTTAAAGGACTTATAAGAAGCAGTCTTAATTCCGTTGCCAACAGACCAAGGGAACAGCGTACAATAACGCTGTTTGTACAAAATCTTCAGGACAATGCACTTAAAGCAGCATTTTACCCGATCTGTCTCGACACTATGAGCGGTGAAAAGGGCGAATTCGGTGATATTTTTGATTCCCAGGATGAAGAAAGTTTGGAGTTTTCTTCTTGGCAAACCTTTGAAATGGATTATCTTATGAAGACACCATCCATTGTGGGGCCAACGCTTTTATATCTTTTCCATAAAATAGATAAGGTTATAAGCAAGGGTGACAGGCCAAGTCTTATTGTTTTGGATGAGTGTTGGGCATTCTTTGATAATGAGATTTTTTGTCCAAAAATCAAAGAGTGGCTTCGAGAGGTAAGAAAATGTAATGCTCTTATTATCTTTGCTACCCAGTCTCCAGGGGATATAGTACAATCTCCAATATTCTATGATGTAATAAACAGCTGCGTTACCCGAATTTTCCTGCCGAACCCTATGGCCATAGAGGACAAGGTTAAGCCGCATTATGAAACCTTCGGACTTAATTCAAGGGAAATTTATACCATTGCTATGGCTACGCCTAAGTCCCAGTATTATTACAATTCAAGAATCGGTTCCAGAATTTTCTCCCTGGCTCTTGAATATTGCCCGTTCAGTCTGGCCTATTTGGCTATTAACAAGAGGGATTCAAAGAAGGCAGAGGAAATAGTCAAGGAATATGGCAAGGCCAATTTCAACAAATACTGGCTGAAATACAAGGGCTTGGATGAAGAAATAAGTATTTGATGTGGATGCCCATAATGGGCATCCTGGGAGGTTAGATAATGCTGTCAATTAATTTAGCTTTTAAAAGAAAAACTGACAATTATGAATTTCCTGAAGCAGCAGAAGCTTTTTTTATTCAGATTGATAAGGAAGCTGTAGAGCGTTTGAAGGAAAAAGGATATGGCCGGACAGATATAGAGACTTATCTTAGTCGTAACAATCCGTTGCTTTCGAGAATGTCAGACAGCAAATTTGCTGAATATCTGGATGAAGTTATTGGCAGCGTTGAGGCGGCCAGCAATAATCTACCGGATATTAATACTTTGGATGAAATCTATGAGGATTGTCTGGCCCAGAAAAAGGATTCATTGGTTGAACTTTATGAAGCCAATGAAATGGAAAATCTCATGGAGCTTTGTGAAAGCGGTTATGAGATACCGGATATTGTTAAGGCATTTGACAAGCATTCACTTTTATCTAGGCATTTTGCCAGGGACAATAATGTTTTCAATGAATACAAGGACCGTATTTTTTCTAATTTAACCCAAAAACTGGTTATTTCTTCCATGGATGAAAAAGAATATGCTCTCAGTGTTCTTAAATCCCGTGAAGAAGCAATCATGAATAAATATCATAATTCCGACCGTGGCAGCATAACAATCAGCAAGGCAGAGGAATCTTCAATTTACTGTTCCAGTCTGGTCGTGGACAAGATTTCTGTAGATACCCTTATGGAACTTTGGGATTCAAACAGTGAATATGCCAGCGATTCAGAGTATCGCAGCTTTTTTGAGAGTAAGCTCAATAAGGTACAGGAGCTTTACAAGGAAATTGATAATGCGGTTATGCCGACCAGAAAATCTGGTCCTCAGTCGGTATACAGATATATTGCAAGAACCTACATGCAGGAAAATAAGGTAAGCCTGCTTTGTGGTCGTGATGATAAGGCTATCTGTAAACGGCTTTTGGATATGAAATATCCAAAGTCTTTATTAAGCGAGGCCCTTACTGCTTCACCCGTAGCCGAGGAACCTTCCCGTCAGCCTTCCAAATATATCAGTGCCATAGTGGAGAGTTTTCGGGATATAGGTGAACGTACCAAGCTTCAGCCTGACGATGCAAAAAAAGCATACATGACACTTAGGCAAAATATTGATGAAAGCCTGAAGAAAAAAGGCATTACAAAGGGTTTTGAAACTAATGAGGATTATTATGACTGTATTATTGCCAAAATCCTTTTAAAGCAGGGGCATTCACAGGATACGGTGGAGAATATTCTTTCTGATCAATATGGCATGGATAAAAAAGCCAGGAACCAGGGCGTTATCATGAATGCAGTACTTTCCATAAAATATGAGCAGGCTATTCTGGCCTTTAATATTCCTGAAAGCCTTCAGACCAGGGCATTTATGACCAAAAGTTTCAAGGAGCTTGAAGAAGACAATATTTCCATCCGGGATGTTTATTACACATATATCAAGGAAAGAATGTCCTTAAATCCAAGCATTGGCGAGAACCTTATCAGTGAATCGGTAGACCGAGATGCCGTGGAATTTTTCTTCAATGCATTTGATGACCTTGATAAAAATGAGCTGATTAAAACCATTTCTTCAGCCAGTCCAAGGGCATTTATGTCCGGCATTGGACCGGATTATTCCAAGGATCTTGTCAATGAGGTTTCTGCCCGTGTTCAGGATTATAAATCCAAGGACAAGGATTTTGCAGAGCTTATCAAGGAATATAACCTTCAACATGGCTTGGCCCTGGAAGGGCTGTCCATAGATAATCAGGCAATGAGTGAGTATCAGGACGGATATATAGCAACCAGAATGTTGAAAAGGAACTATCCCTTTTTCGATGTGCGTAATGCCATATTGACCAATCATCAAAACATATCAATAGATAAGGCCCAGGAATACGTTGATAATATTCTTGCCAAAGCAGAAGAAGTCTTAAAACGTGAGACGGCCATCGAAGAATATATTGGTAAGACGGATGTTACTTCTGTTCTCAATAATGCCAAGAAGCATGATTTAAATGATTGCTACAAATCATTTTTAGGTAACATGTATCTTAAAAAAGGATTCCTTCAGAGCTCTATGGATATACGGGCATCGGCATTTTGCCTGGCCCATGGATTTTCGGAAGAAAATATTCGGGAGCAGATTAAGCAATTTTCTCCTATTGCAGCTGAAGCCGGCCGTGATGAAAATTACGTAGATTATTGTATGGCTATTGCCAATGAAAAGATACGTAAAGAAAATGAAAAACTGGAGCATCTTTGCCTTGTTCCGCACCAAAAGGATGAACGCAATATTGAGGAAGAATATGAATTTCTTCAGTATGAGGTAGAAAAGGCAGTGGAACTGCCTTGGACAATGACTATGGATGTTATTATAGCTACATCACTTTTGGAACAGGGCTATGCAGCTATAGATACGGAAGATGTTCTTGATAAGGCCAAAATAAAAGGCTTTATTAAGAATGAAAATTATGCCAAGAAGGTAATGGAACAGGCGCAGCAGCGAATTAAAAAAATAGTTGAATTTAGGGATCTGAATGCTGGCCAGGTAAAACAATTGGAAAGGACGATTGAACGGAAAAATGATAATGACAAAGATAAGAAAAATGATAAAAAGAAGGATTCCAACCAGTAAATTCTGCACCAAGGTTTTGAGCTTTTTATTGGCTGTAGCTATATTTTTTACTTTTCATGTTGAGTCAGAAGCAGCTTCTGTTGAGGAAGCGGTTTATACGGAAGTTTGTTCCTTTAACCCTGATCCAAGCCAGAGTGAGTGGATCTATGAAGCAATAATGTATGCTTCTGCAATGTATTCAGTGGATCCTTTACTTTTTACAGCTCTTATTGAGCAGGAAAGTGGCTTTAATATTGGTGCTGTTAGTTCAGCAGGAGCTGTAGGTTTAACTCAGCTTATGCCTTCCACTGCCAATGCAGTTGGCGTAGATCCTTATAATCCATTGGAAAATGTACTGGGTGGTGCAAAGCATTTACGCACCCTGTTAAACAGCTTTGATAACGGCAATCCTTATGGGGTTACAAATTCTTTGGCTGCTTATAATGCCGGGGCACAGGCTGTTATTGATAATGGTGGATGCCCACCATATGGTGAGACTGTTAATTATGTTTGCTCTATAGCAAGCATTTATAATCATTTACTTAACAAAGTATATTATTGAGGATGCCCATAATGGGCATCCTGGAAAGGGGATATAAAAAATGGGCAGATTGAAGAAATTTATTGCACTTGGAGTCATAACCGGTATTATCGGTGGAGGCTTTATGATGATCCCGGCAGAAAGGGATGCTAATGCAGCTATTGTAGTAATGGATCAGCAGAATATAGCGGAAGCTATAAAGACTGCCATTACTACCGCAAGTATGCTGGATCAGCAGACCAAGCAGCTGCTTTTGGAAATTCTTAATACAAAAACCTTGAATCCTGAACAGCTGGCTCGGTATATACAGAATTCCCAGGATGCTAATGATGACCTTAACTGTCTTGGTGGTTCCCTGGACGGAGTATTAAAGCCAAATACTTCTGCCATTGATTTTTATAAGACACAGATAGGTGATGTTGAAGGTATTCTTAACGGTAACATTACCCTGGCCGATGTTTATTTTGATTACCAGAAGGGCTTGACGGCAGCTAACCAGGTAAATATGGATGCTGCCAAGATTATCCAGAATGCACAGATTCAGACTGAAAAGGAATCTGAGGCCCTTACAGATGCGGTAGAGGACAGTGCCAATGCCGAAGGCCAGCTCCAGGCTATTCAGGCCGGAAACCAGATTAATGCCATTGCTACCCGGACTGCTATGCGTAACACCAATTCCCTTGGTGGACTCATTGCAATGATGAGCACAAAATATACCCGTGAAGCAGTCCAGGAAGCATATTATTATAAGTTACATGAAGATACCTTACAGAGGATGAAGGCTTATTATGGTAAGTAGAATTTTATCTATAAATAAATATAGACTTCTTATTCTAACCTTGCTGGTTCTTTGCATCTGTTCTGTTGCTTTCGCAGCAGATAATACCATTGTAGGTAATACATTTTCCATAAAAGATGTAAAAAGCTATACTGGTAATGGAACCGGTATCAATAGTGATTTTGATGATGTTTTAATGGCCATAACCGGAGGAATAATAACAATAGCCAAGCCTATAGTTGTTATTCTTACGGCTCTTTCTGGAGCCCTCATAGCTTTTGGTTGGGACAATGTAAGTAAAACCATGTGGTCAACTATTTTTGGTTTGTGTATTGCCCTTAATATTGGTTATTTTATTTTTGAGCCAAGTACTTTTGGTATTTTATCTTCCAATACTGGTACGTATGATTCCGGTGTTGTAAATGATATGGCTTCAGTTATTCAGCTGGGGGAATCTGCTGCATCAGATTTTAATTTTTTATCAAGATTTATGACGAGATATTTAAAGCTTGTTACATATTCAGCCTCAATCATTGTGCCGTACCTTGATAAGCTTTTATTGATACTTCTCCTTATAGACACAATGCTAGAATCTTCACTTAACCTCAATGAGGGCAATAAGTTCAGATTCCTTATTGATATGTGTCTAAAGGGTGGTTTTTTCCTTTTCCTTATTCATAATTGGTTAAGTGCTGATACTTTAGGTATTTCTCTGACCGGAGCTTTAAGCAAGGGATTTGAGCAGCTAGGCTTTATAATGGGACAGGGAACACAAACAGATTTAGTACCGGACAGTATTGTTGAAAATGCCGGTACAATGTTTACGGCTTTATATGAAGGAATGAAAAACTCATTTTCCCTTACCAGTCCAAATACCTGGTGTATGCTTTTGGCAACACCGATCATTCTTTTTACTGTTATAATGACATCCATAGAAATCTTTATGGTTCGTATAGAATATTACACTGTTGCTCTTCTTACTATGCCTTTGTTGCCTTTTGGGGTATGTAAGTATACAAAGTTTTTATCTGAAAAAACTTTTGGTGTAATGTTTAATATTGCCATTAAATTGATGGCCATGGCCTTTATCCAGTCTTTTTCCTTGCCTTATATGCAGGCATTGGCCAAAGACATGGAAGGCCGGGTCGGAGAGCTTAACAACCTCCCTTCTTTGGTGTTAGAATTTGTCCTTGCTTGTGTGGTAATATGGTATCTCACCAAGAATGTTAAGGGCATTATCAATACGCTGCTTACAGGTTCCCCTAGCCTTGACGGAGGCGGTATGACCGCAACTGCTATCAAGGCCGGTGCTATGGCTGGCGCAGCAGCTGGTACTATTGCTTCAGGCGGAACTGCCGCTGGAGGTATGGCAGCTGTAGCCAAATCGGCAGTCCAGGGAGCACAGGCAGCTGGAGGCAACATGTCATCAGGAATGGGGATGGCAAAGGGTGCAGCTGGCCTTATAGGTGGAGCTGCATCTGGTGGAGCCAGTCTTGTAATGAGTACGCTTGGCAATGTAGCTAAAGCTGGCATGAATAAGGCTATAGGAGGCAACCCTATAGCCCAAGGCTTCCAGAGTGGTGTTACTGCCATGCTGGGAGATGGAAAATCTGGTGGTCTTTTAAGAGGCCCTATGGCTGGTAAAGTTTCAGATACTATGAAAAATTATAGGCAACATGGCGGTGCTGATGCTAGAGCCGATAATATTGCTGCCCGTGCTGCCAATGTCGGAGGTGGAGCAGTTAATGGAGCTATAAAAGGCTATGAAGCAGCTAAATTTGCTAAAAAAGAAGCAGTTTCTAATACGGTTGATGCAGCTAAATCTGCGGCCAAAACGGCAGCTGATGCACCTTCCAGAGTTAGTGAACACTACGGAAATAAGCTTCAAGATAAATTTGATCCACAAAAACCTGGCAACATCTATGATGATGCAGTAATGAAATACGGTAAGATGTCTGAACAGGCTCCGAAGGCAAGTAAATCATCATTTGATGATAAAGATGTATAAAGAAAGAGAGCCAGTATTTGCTGGCTCTTTGAAGCATTTATGATGAAATAATTCTACTTGAATATTATAAGGATATGGTATAATTAACCTTAGAAAGGAGGTTGGCTGATATGTTATCTATAGATGAAATTAAAAACGCAGCTGCTGCTGTATGTAAAAAATATGATGTTGAACGAGCATATTTATTTGGCTCATATTCAAGAAATGAGGCCGATGAACAGAGTGATGTTGACATTAGGATTGATACTAAAAAAGATAACCCTAAGTTAAGTTCTCTTCTAAAAGTGTGTGCTTTTCAATGTGAACTTGAAGAAGTATTACATAAAAAGGTTCAGATTATAACAAAATTACCACCTCCGGAGGATGATTTAAACTCGATATTCAGGGAGAATGTATTGCGTGATGAGGTGTTAATTTATGCGAACCAATAAAGATAAACATATAATGAAGCATATATTGAACTATTGTGATCAGGTTGCTGATGCAGTTGAAAGAATTGAAACATTAGATAATTTGCTTGAAGATAGTTTTTATCAGAATGCTTTGGCTATGCCAATAGCCCAAATAGGAGAATTAGCAAGAATATTGTCTGATGAGTATAAAGGTAAGACTCCCGATATTCCATGGAATGAAATTAGAAGTATGAGAAATCATTTAATCCATAGTTATGGAGAAATTGATTGGGAAAAGGTATGGTATACTGCCACGCAAGATGTTCCAGAACTCAAAGAGAAATGTTTGGCAATAAAACCGGATGTTGGGATTCCTTTATAATAGGCATAAGACTCGCTATATATACTTGTCCGTTATTCAGACAAGTGATATAATGTGTATAAGAAAAGAGGTAGTTGATGTTCGTACCATCAGTTCCCTCATTAAAGGTATGGGAACCGGCACTCAACCGGTTCCCCGTTTATTTATAGAATACTAACTTCTAATAAACTCTAGGAATGATACTAAGAGATTTAACAGGGCTACCAACAAGGATAGCTTTTCGTATTCGCTCATAGCATCACCTCCCCACAAATAGATGGGAAGAAACCGATGACATCAACTGCCTCCAAGACGTATTATAACATAGGAAGCAATTAAAAACAGCACTTGCTGACTGTTCATGCAAGTGCTATACTAGACGTAAGAAAGGTGCTACCGATAGACGGTCAGCCCTCATCACAGACTTTTTTAGATAAGCCGCTTAGAGTTGGTAGCTGTTGGCGGCTTTTCTTATGCCTTTATGACAGTGATTAACGCAATTAGTAAAACTAAAAAAGCGAAAAAATCATACATGTTCATAGACATCGCCCCCTTCGAGGGCCAGGATTGACCGCCTACCGTTATGGTAGCACCCAGAGAATATTATAGCATAATGCCTTCCACACTAAAAGCCTCACTCCTGATCCAGGAATGAGGCTTCTTTTATCTTGTTAATGTTTCTATTTTTTTATTCAAATTTTCAATTTGCTGATTTTGTTTTTTTATAATATCAGTTAATTCAGCTACCATTTGTTTAGTTTCCCTTAATCCTTTTGTTTGATTATTAATAACTTTTGTTAAAGTTGGTGCAGCGGCTGCTATAAGCTGATCCAGATCATTGGTTCCCAAAGAATTTAACATAGCAGCAGATTCAGTTGTAGTTAGTTGTGCTTTTCCATCTTTATTATAAGGTTCATGCTGACCACCAAATCCAAACCAACCCATAAATATCATCCTTTCTAAATCAATTTCACATTTCTTTTGGCATATTCTTCTTGTAATAATTAATATATTTACCTGGAGTACCATCGTATTCAAATAAATCATTCATTGATACATCATCATCAATACGTGCCTGAGTAATATCACGTATACATTTTTTAATGTAAGGCATCTCTTTAATTAATTTTTTAATAATACCATTTATTTTCATTCGTTTAATAGGATTTATACTGTGATATACGCTGCCTTGTCGGTGTTCAAAACCATGGTCTTCCATAAATATTTGGATGTCTTTATATATCTTATTATAATTTTTCCCAAGAATTTTCCTACAAACTTTAGTATCAATATCGAAAGCAATTTGGATTTTATCCATAGCATAACATTTCCTTTAAATCCGGTAAGCAATCTTCAACTTCATCATTTATTGTACTTATTATTGAATTAAAATAATCGAGGAATTTAGGTTGTTCATCAATGTAATACAGTATCCATTTTGTTATTTTACAATAAGAATTTCTGTCAGTGGGAAGGGTGAACAATCCATATTCCGGTTCTGAAATGCCCCTTTCTTGTGCATATTCTCTCATGGGAGCCAACAATTCATCTGTAGTTAATCCGGCAGCATTTACAGCATCCATATCAAAGTTAAATTTTAGAGTCGTTAAGTTATTATAACATTTTGGAACCATATTAATTACTCCTTTCATGACTTAATTATACTATACATTTTATTAACGTGATATATTATTAGATTTATGTTTTATCTTTTTTCAACCTATATGCCAAGCTTTTCTTGTAATGCCTGACGAAGAGTACTGGAAAAATTAATATGTTTAGCTTCAGCTAATTCATTAAGATGCCATGGGATAGTTAGTGTTTTTTTTACAGTACGATTATCCATTTTTGCTCTAATGGAGAACATATTAATATCCACTATACATATAGCATCTCCTTGGTTCAGTTCTAAAGCAGTAGTAGGTGATGCTGCCGGAATTTCACTTCCATCATTTTCCAATTCCCAAAGATATTCTTTGGCAGCCCTTTTTCCCATTTCAACTGTTTTTTCAACTGTATCACTACTGGCTACACAGCCGGGAAGATCAGGAAAATATAAACAGTAATTGCCATCGCAATGTTCAATGATGGCAGGATAAATATAGTTATTAGGCAAATTCTTATACATTATGTTTCTCCTTATAGTGTTAATCTATTCCGGCCTGTTTTAAGATAGATTTTTCAGTTCCGATAGCGACTATTAATTTATGCGGAGCAATTATTAAGCATCCTGGTTTTGTGGGGTGTTTAAATTTTCGATGACTCCCTTTTGGGGAAACTTGTTTCCACCCGTCTGCTTCGACTATTTTTATTATATCTTTAAACGTTTTCGGCATAATAATTCTCCTTGAATATATTATACTATACGTGTTTAATACGTGCAATATTTAAAAAATGATTAGTTTACGTATACTCTTCCACTGAATTTTTTTGTTTTTGATGGCCATGTAATGGCACATTTCACAGGCCGCAAGGGCAGCGCAGCTGCTTTGTATACCCTTGCGATTACCCGTCAGTGAGGTGTGCTAGGCTATCAAAACAAAAACAAAATCAGAACGGAAAATAATAGGATGCCCATAATGGGCATCCTTTTTTTGTCATTTAAAGTGTATAAAAAACCATAATTTTTCAGTATTTTTCTGATATATAATTCAGACATAGATAAGAATTATTGTAACCATAAGAAATAAGGAGTTGATTTTAGTGTCTGAATATCAGAAGAAGAAGGCATCCAGACAGGAGCTTAATGAAAAGATTAAGGCATCTATTGCCAAGGAGATGGCTGAAAAGCATGAAAAGGGGGAAGCTGTCTGGCAGTTGCCTGATGAAAAAAAAGAAGAATTTTTCCTGCCTTTTAATCCTGTAAAGAAAAACAACAAGGACAAAGACGGCAATGTACCTCCACTTGGCCGGTATTACCAAGCTGGAAATGCTATGTATCTTATGCAGAAGCAGTATGAGTATGCCGGTGCTGACGGCAAAATGGATAACCGCTGGATTAAAAAGGATGATCTTGAAAAATATCATCTGAAGCTGAAGGATAACGCACAAGTTGTTAGTATCCCAGTAGGTAAGAAGGGTGATGATCTTGATACCCGTGCTTTTGAAAATCTGGTTAATTTCAGTCAGCTGGTTCCAGAGGAAGGGCATAAGTTCCCGAAGTCTTTTTTCCAGGATAAATATCGTGATTATGGAAAGCAGATGCTGCTGCATAACAGCTTTTCTGTTAAGGGTTATTCCAAGGATAAGGATGGTAATTTGCACCGTGATACCAGCTTAGATGCTGTTCTTCCGGCAGAAGATGTTAAGAAGGAATTTTTTGATATTAGCCTTAAGGCATTTATTTCTGCTGATAAACGCCAGGTTGAAACCAAGGCTTATGTGGCTGAAAAGAAGGCTGAATATCTGGCTGGTGCTGCTAAATTTGCTGATGACATTAAGAAGAGAGAAGAGCATCTTTTGGAGTTGGATGTTTCCGGGCAGCGGCCTAAGACCAAGGAAAAGGCTTTTGAGTATGATCTTGCTACTAATGCTCAGAAGTTGTATGAGAAGAATGATGGCAAGCTTAATTCCAGTTACATCTTTGAGACTGCCAAGGCCAGTATGATTGCCGGTGTTGCAGAAAAGGATGTTGCAAAGTACATCACAAAGTATGCACCTGAATCTGTAAAGGATGATTTTAAGATTGAAAATGGCCGTGAAAAGTACAGTGCGTTTGTGATGAATGAATTGGGGAAGGATGAAAAATTCCTGAAGGAATATGCGGCCAGCATGGGCAAAAGCAAGGCAATGTAATTTGGAGGTGTAATTATGGTTAATGTTGATGTTGATTTGGATACAATTCTTGCCGATGATGTACTTATGGCAGCTATTGAAGCTGACGATGCTGCAAATGACAATGTATCTGTCTATGATGATTAGTCCGGCTGTTAGCAGAAGTTTTAATTGATTTTAAGGGAGGAATGAATTCTGTTCCTCCCTTTTTGGAGTTGAAGGATTTTTTATATGAGATTGATCATAGTTTTGTTGATTAACTTCATATTTTTATTGTCTTGTGGATTTTGTGAGGCCAATAGTCCGGTTATGCAGGTTCCCGTTTTTGGAGGAATAATAACCAGTCCTTTTGGCTATAGAGTACATCCAGTTTATGGTGAAGGTAGAGGCCATAAAGGTGTAGATATTGGCGTTGATTATGGTACTCCAGTTGGTGCAGCGGCAGAAGGTGTCGTAAGGTTTGCTGGATGGGACACAAGTGGATTTGGTTATTTGGTTGTTATAGATCATGGTGGTGGTGTTTCTTCATGGTATGGTCATAATTCAGAAGTTTGTGTTAAAGATAATCAACCTGTTAAACAGGGCCAGCTTATTGCTTATGCTGGTTCCACTGGCATTTCAACTGGTCCTCATTGTCATTTTGAAGTAAGGGAAGGAAATACACCGGTTCCTCCTGGTAATTATTGTCCGGCACTTAAAGATGCCGTTGTCGGGGACGGTGTTGATGGTTCATCTATTTGGGGGGCTCCAATGGATGAAGATTTTGGCGCATTCAATTTTGACTCTGAATATGATTATGGTAAGCCTGTAAGAAATGTTATTGAGGGCATTACTAAAGCTTGTGCTGAAGGCTTAAAGGAAGCAAAGGAGCCTGTATTGTGGCTGCTGCTTACCATAATGACTATAGATCTTGTATTAAGTACTGGAGAACAGATACTTGATGAAAAGAATAAAATACAAAAACTGGCCAAATTTGCTTTGCATAAAGTATTGTATTATAGTTTCCTTATTTTCCTGCTTTTTAATTGGGGCAGTATTTTAGGAAATGGTGTACGTGGATTCTTTACCTCTTTTGGTGCTTACGGTGTAGGTATGACATACGAGGATGCGGAGGCATTGTTGAGTGATCCTTCGGCCATTTTATCTAAGGGAATGCATATTTTAGCTCCAGTTTTTGATCAGATGGATTCTATGATTGGATTAAAGATTTTGATCATTCCTGGAGCAATGCTGACATATGTTATTTCTTTAATATTTGTAATAGTGTTGTTCATTTTGTTCACAATCATTGTATTCCATATAATGAAGGCCCACCTTATTTTCTATTTTTCTGTTTTATTCAGCTTTTGCACATGGTTTTTTGCCGGATACAAAAAGACCACTCAATATGCATCAAATGGTATTAATGCAATTTTTGCAGCTGCGGTGAATTTGATGTTTTTTGCATTTTTCAGTCTGCTGCTAAATATGTGTCTAGGTAACGTTAGTGTTGAAGGGCTTTATAATGTTCCTACTGCTGCTGAAACTACCTTTACTTATAACGAATTATCTGATCAAACTTCCTTGGAAGAATTTATGTCCAGAATCCGTCAGGTTGAGTCTTCAGGTAATTATTATGTTTGGGATGTCGAGCATGAATCCTTTGGGGCTTACCAGATTAATGTTAATGATGATAACTGGAATTCATGGTGCGTTGAATATGTTTCAGCTGGTGGTATTCTTGATACTGATATGTCCATGGCCAAGGAAAATGAGCCACCTTCAATTTATCCTTGGACAGTGAATAATCAGGATCGGATAGCTGCCTATAAGATGAATCAGTATTATCAGCAGTATGGCAACTGGCATGATGTGGCTACTGCCTGGAATGGTGGTGAAGGAACAGCTAATGCCGGAGGCAATGCAGCAACGGAGGCATATTATGCTAAAGTCTGCGGAGCAACCAGTTCGTCCGAAGGTATTCTTATTCCTACTCTTAATCTGTTGATACTTCTAAAAATATTGCTTATTGTTCTTGTGTTCATGTTCTTTGGGGACAGAGTACATATAGCAATAATGGGAGCTATAGGCCGACTTGGCTTCCAGCTCAGAACGCTTTAGTTGGGGAGGTTGAATCTTATGAGAAGAAAAAAAATAGTATTTATTGTATTTACAATATGTCTTCTTTTGATTTGCACCATGTCGGCATTTGCCCGTTTAATTCCGGGTGTTGATTATCCTTTTGATGAAGCAGCATTTTATTCTGCTGATACACCGGATTATGCAGATAGTCCATCGGTTTTTGGAATAAGATACCTTACTTCACATGCTATGGATGTTTATGATCCTAAAAGACATCAAGAATCCATTAAATATGGCAATGATTTTAGGAATATGTTGGAGATTCTCAAACAGATTACGGGATTAAAAGAATTAAATACCCTTCCGTTTGGTTTTGGCAGCTTGTCCCAGGGGAAGGAAAATATTGAAGATATTACAGATGCAACAATGAATCTGAATTCTTCTAAGGTTATTGGAAATATCCAGGGCAAGAAAATTTTCCGGGATGGAAGTATTAGTAATTTTCAGCCGGAATCTTTAAAAAAGGAGCAGCTTGAAGCGTTGGCCCAAGCATATGCTGCTATTGCAGAGGATGCAAAAAAGAATTTGGAAGATCTTGAAATGAGGACAGCTGCACTTGATGAAGCTGTAGAAAGATCTGCTAATGCCCAGGGATATATGCAGGCAGTCCAAGCACGTAATGAAATCAATGCCCTTAGAGAAGCCGAAGAAATGCGTTATAACGCTATTCTAAATGATTATCTTAATCTGCTGTACCTGGAAGGGCTGAAGGAGGAAGATGAGGAAAATAGGCGAGTGGCCAATGCGCCTCGTTTTAGGGTGGCAGATCCGTATAATATCACAGAAACTGATAAAAAGCTCTATCCTAATGTAGAACGAGAAAAATCACATTTCGTAGATTTTTAGGAGGAATTTACATGGACGAAGTACTACAGGTTTTTAAATATGCTCATCTGAATAATGCTTCAGACATTTATTTTAATACCGGAGAACCGGTATCTTTTCGCATAAATGGAGAAATCGTTAAAGAGACATCGTATTCCCGTTTTTATAATTCAAAAGCTGTATTTAATACTGCACTGCTATTGTTTCCTTCAATGGACTATTCATTATCCCAGGAAGAAGTAGAAAAAAAGATGAATGGTGTTATTGATTTTTCATGCAGCTTTGAGTTGGATGAAGACACTATAATTCGTTGCCGTGGCAGTCTTTTTGCTACAGTAGATGGTTTTTCCCTGGCTGTTAGATTACTGCCGGATAAAATATTTTCTTTAGCAGATTTGAGGTGCCCTAGAGGCGTATTAAAGCTTGCTACGGAGTTTTCCCATGGACTTGTTCTTGTAACTGGGCCTACAGGTTCTGGTAAAAGCACAACTCTTGCTGCCATGATTAATCATGTAAATTGCAATGAAAATAAGAGAATTATTACTATTGAGGATCCGGTTGAATACATTCACCGCAGCAACAAAAGTATTGTTACACATCGCCAGGTAGGGAAAAACTGTAATACCTTTTATGATGGATTCAAGCAGTCCCTGCGTGAAGATCCAGACATTATATTTATAGGCGAAATAAGGGATGCAGAGACGATGAAGCTGGCCATGGAGGCAGCTGAGTCCGGTCATCTTGTTTTATCTACATTACATTCTTCTGATGTTAATGAATCCCTGAACCGTATTATTGGCATGTTTCCATCCTCCATGAGTGAGGTCGTTGCAAATCAGCTTTCTATTTCATTGGCCGGGATTATAGCTCAGAAGCTTATAAAAGCAAGAAATGGGGGGAGGGTAGCAGCATATGAAGTACTCATAAATAATCCTACGATAGCCAATATTATTAGGAATAATGATATGAGGCATTTAGGGGATTATATGCGGCCAGATCAGGGAATGGTAAAATTCAGTGATTATCTGACTGGTATGCGTAATAAAAAAATCATTGTTGATTAAGGAAAGGGGTAAAATGATGTTTAATTTGACCATTCATAGCGGTTATTTGGCCGCTGCGCCACGTACTGTAGAATCCAACGGAACCAAGAGGGTATATCTAACCGTTGCTTGCAACAGGAGACGGAGAAAAGGGGCAGAAGAACCTAAACCAGACTATATTCCATATGTTGTTTTCAATAAGTTAGCTGATAGTTGTGCTGCCAATCTGGAAAAAGGCCAGGAGGTTTTTATTCGTGGGCATCAGCATAGCGGTAAATATAAGGATAAGTGGTATACTTCCAATGTAGTCGATGAGATTCGTTTTGGTGCAAAATCACACAGGAAGGATAATTCTTCCCAGGCTGACAATACAGCTGTACCCAGTGCAATCCCTGGAACGGAGATGGATGTTGAGAAAATGGACATTCCTGATGGAATGGCTAAGGAGATGGCTGAAGAAGCTGAAGCCCCCATAGCAGATACGGCTCAGGCATAAAATTTAATACGCAGCGAAATAGCCCCCGATAAAAATCGGGGGCTATTTTTTGTATAAAGAAAACCACGCGATAGTCGCGTGGT
>NZ_JAZTZI010000009.1:0-3257 GCF_045637405.1 Anaerovibrio sp. | reverse complement strand
GACCCTCGAGACCCGTTTACGGGTTGCTAATAAAAAATGCGTGGCTGGCAGGCCAATAAAAAAGCCCACTTGTGGGCAGCCAATAGAAAAGGGCTATGCCCGAAACTGAAAAACCACCCGCTAGGCGGGTGGCTGTTTATTAGGTAAAAGAAATAACTCATTTTTTTACAATAGCTGTAAAATATATATTGACGGTAAATAGGTAATGTGTTAGTATAATTAACGTGTTAATACTTTAACGAGATAAAGAATAAAAACATTTTAGGCAAATGGAGGAACGCTTATGACTTCAAATAATATGGAATATCTTACAATAGCCCTTCCAAAGGGAAAGCTCTTTGGATTATCTGCGGACCTTCTAGCCAAGATAGGGTATACTGCCGAGGATTTAAATGAAAAGTCCAGAAAGCTGATTATTACCAACGAAGAAAAAAAGATCCGGTTTATTATCAGCAAAACAGCTGATGTTCCCACCTATGTTGAATATGGTGCTGCTGATATAGGCGTTATTGGTAAGGATGTATTGCTGGAATCAGGCAAGGATGTTTATGAGCTCTTGGATTTGGGATTTGGAAAGTGTCATCTAATGATGGCTGTAGATAAGAATAATAAACGTGCCAAGCTATCAGATTATGCCCACACCCGAGTGGCCACCAAGTTCCCGCATATTGCGGAAAAGTTTTTCAACAGCAAGGGAATGCAGATGGAATTCATAAAGTTAAATGGTTCTATCGAGCTGGGGCCTATAGTAGGACTTTCTGAGAGTATTGTGGATATAGTTGAGACAGGCACCACCCTTCGGGAAAATAATCTGGAGGAAATCGCTTTTATAATGGATGCCACTGCACGTCTTATTTGTAATAGAGTTAGCTTTAAATTGAAATTTGACCGCATCCATCAGCTCACTGAGGATTTGCGTAAGATATTGGAAATGGCCAAATAATTCGGGGGGATAGTAATGCAGATAGTTAATGTAAAGGACACTGGACTTATAAATGTTGAGAAAATGCTTAAAAAGCCTGCCTTTGATCAGGTAGAGCTTAATCCTAAAATTCGCGAGGCAAATAAGAAGCTATTTGGCCGAGATATGACTGCCGCTGAAATCGTTGATATGATTGTAAACGAGGTAAGGGCAAAGGGTGACAGTGCTGTTATAAAATATACCAAGCTCATTGACCGCACTGAATTTACTGCTGAGGAATTTTTGGTTACTGAAGATGAATATGAGGCCGCATATAAAGCCGCTGATCCTGAAATAGTGGAATCCTTGAAAAGGGCTGCTGCCAACGTCCGTCAGTATCATCAGGAGCAGAAGCCTAACTCCTGGATGACATACCGTGGACAGGGCTCCCTTTTGGGACAGTCTGTTATTCCTTTAGACAGAGTTGGGATTTATGTACCTGGTGGTACGGCAGCATATCCTTCCTCTGTAATAATGAATGCTGTTCCGGCTGCTGTAGCTGGTGTTGGTGAAATCATCATGATGGTGCCTCCAAAGGATGGCAAGATTAATCCTTATGTGCTGGTGGCAGCCAAGGAAGCCGGCGTATCCAAAATCTTTAAGATAGGTGGAGCCCAAGCCATTGCTGCTATGGCCTTTGGTACGGAAACCATTCCAAGAGTGGATAAGATTACTGGGCCTGGAAATATCTTTGTGACCCTGGCAAAAAAAGCCGTATATGGTCACTGTGATATAGATATGTTGGCAGGTCCAAGTGAAATTCTTATTGTGGCAGATGAAACCGCTGATCCGGCTTATACTGCGGCAGATATGCTTAGCCAGGCAGAGCATGATATGCTGGCCTCCAGCATCGTGATTACGGATAGCAAGACTCTGGCTGAAAAGGTGGCGACTGAGGCAGAAAAGCAGCTACAGCAGCTGCCACGTCAGGAGATTGCAAGAGCATCCCTTGATAAGAACGGTCTTATTATTGTAGCTGAGGACATTATGCAGGCCATTGAGCTGGCCAACGTATCCGCACCGGAGCACATGGAAATTCTTACAAAGGAGCCATTCCAGCTGCTTCCTTATGTACGTCATGCCGGAGCGGTATTCCTTGGGGCCTATTCTCCGGAGCCATTAGGGGACTACTTTGCAGGACCAAATCACGTACTGCCAACAGGTGGTACCGCCAGATACTACTCCGTGCTTAATGTGGAAACCTTTATGAAGCGTACCAGCCTCATTTCTTATACTCAGCCTGAGCTGAGCCGTGTAAGTGATGATATTATACGTCTGGCAGAGGCAGAGGGGCTACAGGCCCATGCAAATGCAATTCGCATAAGAAAAATGTGATATTTTAGGGAGGAAATTATGGCAAAGCTCAAATATAGAAATAAATTGGCAGAAATGCCTTCATACGACGTGGTGGAGCGGGACTGGAATATTAAGGTAAATGCCAATGAAAGTGGTATGAACCTGCCACCTTTGGTGGAGGAGCGGGTAATGAGCCGCCTTTCCCGTGTGGCGTTTAACCGTTATCCCAATGAGGATTTGGAAATGCTCATGGAGGCAATTGGCAGGAATTTTGGTCTTGGTGTAGAAAATGTTCTTATAGGTAACGGCTCCAGCGAAATTATTGAGAAAATCTTCTATTGCTTCGGAGGCCGTGGCAGAAAAATTGTATTTCCACAGCCATCATTTTCCATGTATCACATTTATGCCAAGGCTGCTGAGGCCGAAGCTGTTCCTGTAAACTTAAATGAAAAGGATTATAGCCTTGATGTGAAGGAATTCGTCAATGTGGTTAATGACAACAAAGCTGCTCTTTGCGTAATCTGTAATCCAAATAATCCAACTGGCAGCTTTACTTCCCTGGAGGACATTGAATATATTGCCAGCCATACCAGCTGTGCATTCCTGGTGGATGAGGCTTACATTGAATTCAATGGCCAGACGGCTATTGGTCTTATGAAGAAATACCCAAGTATGATTATAGCCAGAACCTTCTCCAAGGCTTATGGACTGGCAGCTTGTCGCTGTGGCTATATGCTGGCGGCAGCCCCATTGACAGCTATGATTGCCAAATCAATGATGCCTTATCACATGAATGTGCTGACTTTGGTTACTGCCGACACTGTATTTCAGATGCGTGACGAATTTATACCGAGAATCCAGATGGCTATTGCAGAGCGCAAGCGTATGGAGGGACAGTACGGAGAGCTAAAGGGCTTCAAGGTATTTCCTTCCAATACCAACTTTATTTTCCTTAAGTATGATAAGGCAGTGGAGCTGAATGAATATCTGGAAAGCCGGG
>NZ_JAZTZI010000008.1:0-8975 GCF_045637405.1 Anaerovibrio sp. | reverse complement strand
CATGGCGTATTTTGTGCCACAGGAAGGACAGAACCTGCTATGGCACCTAAAGGGAACAAATTTAAGGAAGTTGCAATCCCGGCAATGATACATTGCACCACCAAATGATGGATTACCACAGTTGACCATCTTATAAATATTCTTCATTACAGCGGGTCTGGTATTAAGTTTATCTAATTCTGTCAGATTCTCGGAGAAGATTTTTTGCAATATATTCATAGTTATATTATGCATGAAGGTCACAAAAAAAGAAAGCCCCTCATGATTGAGGGGTTGGGGAGTTGAAGTGTCGAAGGCACTTTTTTATAAATTAGCCATTATACACTAAAAAAGCCAAGTATAAAGCCTGGCTAGTATGATTGTACCTCTTTGATTTGAAATTGGCCTTAAAACGCATCTGACATTCATGCTCCACTCCCCAATAAAAAAGCACCCAACCATATAGGCTAAGTGCTAAAATCACATTTTCCCAGTTATAGAAGTGCATTTTTCTTGCCGATTTCCTTAATCTGGTCAACAGTAAGTTTTGTGAAACGGGCAATCATATCTATTGACATCTTTTCTTTTAGCATGTCAATTACTACTTCAACCTTACATTCAGTCTTGTCAGCTTCCCAGCTCTGCTTTTTCTCTTTCTCTATCTCCAATGCCAAAGTCATATACTCTCGTCTCCATTCATCACGGCTCTTTGACATCAAAGCATAGTTATATATTTCGAAAAATCCTCCTTGGGAATTCCTATCGCTTCCATGGCCGCCTCGGCAGAAAGTTTCATATTTTTCATAAGGCTTTTTATTGATTTAACTCGCCCTTCAATTTCACCCTGTTCCAAACTCAGTTTTTTCTCTTTTTCTATCTCCAATGCCAAAGTCATATACTCTCGCCTCCATTCATCACGGCTCTTTGACAGCTCAACTTCTGTGTCAATTTCTTTCATCAGTTCATCTGCTGGCGCATGGCCATCAACATAATCAAGGAAATTCTTAAGTGGCATAGACACATCATCCTTCTCACCCTTGGTGCTGAGGAACAGTTTTGTTGTACCATCTTCAAGTTCGATGCCATAATCCTCTGCGCACATATTCCTAAAGGTATACTTATGGCGTTTACCAGTAAATACCTCAAAGGTGCAGATGAAGATAATATATGTATTGTTCAATGCTTCATAGTCCTGGCCTTTTTCCAAGAGGTCAATGTCTATCATTGCCTGGTAATATCTGGTGCGCTTCACCAATTCTTCCATATCCTTGGTGGTCTGCATCTCGATATTAAAAACAGTGCCTTTGTCGTCATTAACATAAACATCAAGGCGAATGCTCTTGCTATCCAATCTAACATCAATGGATTTTTCTTCCTCCGGATAGGATAGGAGTTTCTCATCGTCCTTATTTGAGATAAAGGCCAGCTCCACAAGGACTGCTGGCATACCCGTATTCAAAATCACTAATTCCCATTTCAAATGGGGGCAGTGACTTTGGCAAGCCATGAAGGATGATGCTTTTCCCCAATGCCGTGACTTGAGATAATTCGTATTGTTCCTTATGCTCATACCAAAAGGTAAAATTGAATAGCATGGATGATATGATAAAGGCTGTAATGTATTCAATATTTGGATTTTGCCTGTCGAGAGGGATATATTTTTTAACATTTGGTTTTAGTGTTTCAATGAACTGTTCACGAAAATTAGACCCCTTATAATTCAGCAGACGATATATTTTATCTGCAGAGCCAATCAACAATACAGATACCTTTTCTGTATATGTTGGCAATGATATGTCCGTGGTTGCTTGTATGGTCTCAACTTCTGTCTTTAGATGACAAAGCAATCCCTCTTGGAATACCTCCAAGACTTGATAAATATCTGCAAAATATCTGTAAAAACTGCTGCGATGAATCCCCGCTGCGGCAGAGAGTGCTGCAGCAGTAATTTTTTCAGGTGATTCCCTGCTGAACAATTCCCAAAATGCATTCAATATCCTTCTTTTGGTCGCCTCTGTTACATCAGGCTGTTTTTTCATGCCACCGCCTCCCATCGTAAGACACTTTTATGTAAATTGTTTCTTGACATTATGCGACACATTGTCTTACAATATTATAAGACAATGTGTCGCATAATGTCAAGACTACTAGCGAGGAGGCCGTGAAAATGAGAAAACTAATAAACAACTGGCATTATATTTCTGTATATTTTGCCGGGGTGTCAGCCTTAGTTGCGATATTGGGAACGGATAACATTACTCAAAAATTGCTTTTAGCTGCCATCACCATGATGTTTCTGCATTTCTTTGAAGAGTTTGGCTTTCCCGGAGGATTTCCTCTTATGGGCATGAAAGTGATGATGGGTAGCAACGAAATGGATTCTTCCAAGTGGGACTGCAATAACTTAAGTTCCATGTTTGGCAACTGGGGATTTCTGTTTTTGCTGTATTTCATGGCGCTCATTTTGCCAAATGTATTTTTCCTAACACTTTCTGCCATGATGTTTTTGTTCGCGGAAGTTTTTATGCATTTGTTTCTCTTTAATGTGAAGCTGAAAAGTTTTTACAATCCCGGATTTATGACTGCAATCTTTGGAATGGGGCCTATTGGTATTTATTATTTTACAAATGTGTTCGATTCAAGTCTTTATCTTTGGTATGATTATGTTCTTGCCGTGGGATGGTTTGTGGCTGTTTTCCTCTTTTGCTTTCGCTCAAAAATCTACTGGGGCCTTGGCAAAAAAGAAGGATATGCGCTTACTGACCAAACCGCATATGGCATGAAATAAAATAGAATAGAATAATCAAGGAGTCGCTTATGGCGGCTCCTTTTTTTATTTTGGGATGCTCCAGCTGGTGGGGAGAGGCAAGGGGTTATTTGGTAAAAACATTTTTAAACTTATAGTGAGGTTCCTGTATAATTTAAATAGTGGATGTTGTTGAAAATAAAAGATACCTCAGAGTAAAATAAGACTACTGACTGGCAGGTTAGTAAAAATCTTATTAAACAAAGAGGTATCTACAATGAAGTTTAACACACAGAACAAGAAAATTGAAGCCATTACAGAAACTACTTTGGTACTTGGAATAGATGTTGGCAGTGATACACATTTTGCCAGAGCATTTGATTTCAGAGGTATTGAGTATTCAAAGAAACCATTTAAATTTACTAACGACGAGGCTGGATTTATTGATTTTGCTGAATGGATTCAAAATCTCAAAGAATTGCATGGCAAGGAGCGTGTGGTTCCGGGAATGGAACCTACTGGACATTATTGGTTTAACCTCGGTAAGTTTCTTCAGGAAAACGGGATGAAACCAGTACTGGTCAATCCTCACCACGTAAAGAAGTCAAAAGAACTCGATGACAATAACCCTACAAAGAATGACCGTAAGGATCCTAAAGTAATAGCTGGATTGGTACGTGAAGGACGGTATATGATACCGTATCTTCCAGAGGGTGTGTATGCAGAACTGAGAACTGCATCAAACCTCAGATTTCAGCTTCAGTCGGAGCTTACAAGAATTCAGAATAGGATATGTCGTTGGTTCAGTATATATTTTCCAGAATACAGGACAGTATACGGCAAACCGGATGCTGTCAGCGGAATGCTTATCCTTAAGGAAGCACCACTTCCTGAAGACATCATGACGTTGGGTGTTGATGGAATAAACCAGATTTGGAGAAATGCCAAGATAAGAGCAGTAGGAATAAAGAGGGCACAGACCCTGATAACAGCTGCTGAACATAGCATTGGCTGCAAAGAAGGTGTTGTTACTGCAAGACTGGAAATTAAAATGCTTTTTGAGGATTATGAGTCCAAAAAGGCACGGCTTCAAGAGGTGATGACACTGATTGAAGACTTGGTTATGCAGATACCAATGGCAGGGAAGCTGTTGGATATTAAGGGCGTAGGAATGAAGACTGTGTCAGGATTTCTTGCTGAGGTTGGTGATATAAGCCGTTTCAGTAGTCCTAAAGAGTTGCAGAAACTTGCTGGATTAGCTGTAGTAGAGAACAGCTCTGGAAAACACAAGGGCAAGACAACAATAAGCAGACGAGGTCGTAAGAGACTTAGATATCTGTTATTTGAGGTTGCAATGTCACTTGTGGCAAAGAACAAGGAGTTTAGGGATCTACATGGTTACTATACAACGAGAAGTTGCAATCCATTAAGGAAAATGCAGTCTCTGATGGCAATATCTGCAAAACTGATAAGGGTGTTTTATGCAATGCTTACTAAGGGCGTTACATATGATGCCAGTAAGATGGTTAATGATATTAAAAGGCCAGCAGAATATATGCTGGCAGCATGACACGATAATTATTGAAATAACAGAATGTTACAGGTAACGTCCACCATTTTAGGTGCTGTGGCAGGAAGTAAGTCAGTAATCTGAAAGACAAAGAATGAGCCAGTAGTCGGCAGTAATATTATCCATGGGGCACGACCCCGTTAGGGAGCATAGCTGACACCTTGGTTATGGACAGGCAGGACGAAGGAAGTTAGGACCTCTGGCAACAGAGATGATCCAGGTGGACATAGGAGGTTAGCTGCCATAGAGGGATGGGTACACACAAGGCCAGTAGAGCGAATGAATGACGTTCTATTTCGTATACCCCAAATCCGCTATTTTCGCACTTGATGTATTGAAATGTCCGTAATTATGGCTTATTTACTGAGATATTGAAGGCTGTAAAGCCTTGAGTTTTCTACAAAAAAGACTTGATTATATGATGAGGTTAAAAAGGGTTTTTTATTATTGGAGAATATTAGTAACAAATGAAACTATTATTGAAACAGGGGGGAACATCATGCAATCTTTAACATAAATTACAGGCATTATTTCTTTTTTGGCTGGAATAGGGTGTATGATTTGGTTTTTGATATGCTTAATCCGTAAAAAACCAAAAAAGAAATCTCTGTATGGCGTAGGAGTATGTGTTGCAGTGTTTTTCCTTAGCTTTGTAGTTAGTATGGCAACTATGACTCCAGAAGAAAGAGCGGCTATGGACCAGAGAATACAAGAAAAACGAGAACTTGAAGCCCAACAAAAAGCAGAAAAAGCCGCTCAAAAGGCTGCTGATGAAGCTATAAGGGCTAAAAAAGCCGCTGATGAAAAGGAAGCTAAAGAGGCTGCAAAAGCTGCTGAAGAAGCTGCCAAAGAAGCAGAAAGAGCCCAAAAGGAAGCTGAACAAATTAAAAAAGAGTCAGAAGGTGGCGGTGTAGTTGGCTTCTTTAAGGGATTATTTGCATCTAAGGACAGTAAAGAGAGTGAAAATAAGGATGAAGCTAAAAAGACTTCCTCTGATGATTCTAAAGTAAAAAATAAACCTAATTATGCTCTTTTGTCCAAGGAACAAATTGAAAAACGCATGGGTGTATGTTTAAAATATATTAGACAATAGATATTAAATAGTTATAATAGGCATTGTTGAAATTATAGGTCTTTTGGGCCGTGGGTGGTGAAATTTATGTATGTGTTAATTAAAAGGATTTTTCATAACAATTGCTCATAGAATTTTGGGTTCAATTGAGAGGGATAGTAAAAGTTTTAAATGGGGATGTTTTACAATGAATTTCGGAAGGAACCTTAAGAGGCTCCGGCAAATAAAAAATGCTACGGTTCTGGATGTTTCAGTTGCTGTGGGTGTAAGTGAGGAGAATTATGCTGCATGGGAGTCAGGGGAAAAAGAGCCAGAATTAAATGAGCTGTGTTTGTTGGCAGAGTATTTTATTATTACTGTTGATAATATACTGGATGCAGCGTTTGATTATACGAATTATTTACGTCTGTTGAAGGCGAAGGGGTTATTGGATTGAGCATCCAAAGTGGATGTTTCAATGCTGGATTCTTGTTGATAATGAGAAAAATTCTAACAAGAAAAATTGATAAAAGAGGATTTTTCAATCAAGATAAAAGTTATATGTTGGGCTGAAAACCGCGTGGAATCTGAGTTTGGGGGCTTGTTAGAATTTAATGAGAAAAAATATTTTCCAACAAGCTCCAACAAGAATTCTAACAAGAGGTACCTCCGCTATAGAAAAAGTAATGGCAATTAGCTTCAACGTTATTCGCCTCGTTTATATTGAAAATATGTTGTTTAAGCAGCCTGATGGATGTTTTTTGGCAGTAGTTTTTATGAATTAAAGATTTTCAGATTACTGTCACAGCACCCCCCTTTTTCCTATGATTATAGAAGGATAATTTATCAAGGAATAATATTAATGGTATAGTTGAGAAAATAATGAAATATGTGCCATAAGCCTTGGCTGATGTGGTCCAGGGCTTTTTTTCATGCTCGAAGTAGGCAATTACTATATTGGTGAATTGCTGGTGAGGATTGCGAATAAAGGGTGTAACTTATAAAACGTGAAAATTTGCGTTTGAAATACGTGCGAAATGCGTTTGAAAATGATGTGACTTTGGAAAGAAAGCCAATAAACAAGCGGCTTTAGCTGTCTGAAATACGTTTGATAATCGTTTGAAATGCGTTTTATATTTTGAGATAATTACGCCCCCGCACCTCCAGTCCCGCTGTTAGGACTTCGGCATCGTTGTTGTCTGTGTACTTACTGTTTGTGTTGTGAAATCATGGACCTTCAATTAAAATGGTATATAATAGTACAGTATGAAAATGTGACATTTTTTAGGAGGGTAGTATCTTGAAAAACAATAGAGCTTTTTTTACTAATATTGAAGAATTAAAAGAGTGGCTCATTAATGTTCGCGAAAAATATTATGTAGAATTAAAGAAAGCACAAGAGCTTCCAAATGCATTTTGGGAAACATACTCTTCTTTTTGCAACACTGCCGGCGGAGTAGTTGTTTTAGGGGTAGTTGAAGGGAAAGAGAAAAGCACCAATGAAATTATAGGGGTTGGAAATGTTGGAAAAACCCTGACCAGTCTGTGGGATCAATTAAATAATAAAAATAAGGTTAGTTACAAGAATATAACTAATGATGATGTCTTGGAGTACAAGATTGATAGTGATACAACGGTAATTCTTATAAATGTAAAAGAAGCTCCAGATGGTATGAAACCAGTGTACATCAATGATAAATTGGAGAATACGTATATACGGACTGGTGATGGAGATAGGAGAGCCAGCAAGGAAGAAATAGCCGCATTCATGAGAAATGCCAAGCCTAGTCAGGATGGGTTGGTATTGGATAAATTTAATATGGATGATATAGATATTGATTCTTTGCTCGCGTATAAAGAACGTGTAAATAAACGGTATCCAAAGAAAAAATATATAGAGATGGATAATGAGTCGTTTTTGATTGAATTGGGCGGAGCAGTTAAGGACAGGGTTACTGGCGACTTTAAACTCAAGCGCGGAGCATTGCTATTTTTGGGGAAAGTAAATTCCATTCGAGAAGTATATCCACATTATCATTTGGACTATTTTAATCGCAGGGGAAACAATCCTAGATGGCTTGATCGCGTGTCAGATGATGAGCCTAGTGATTATCAAATGAACCTGTTTAATTTTTATATGATTACCTACTCCAAAATCCAAATATTGTTAAAGGAATCATTTGAATTGGACCAGTATCAGTTAAGAATACCATTTTCTGATTTTGATGAAACAGTAAGAGAATGTTTGGTTAATTGTTTGGCTCATGCAGATTATGTTCAGGGGTATCCTTCTACTAAAATTGAAGCATTTGACGGTTGGTTTAATTTTGTCAATCCTGGAAAGATGCTTGTATCACCTAGCCAATTTGCTATTGGGGGCGATTCCAGACCAAGGAATGAAATTATAATGAAATTCTTTAGATGGCTTGGTGCCTCCGAAAGGCAAGGCTTTGGTGGTCCGCTTATTTATAAAACTGCAATAGAAAATGATTTTAGACGACCAGAGATTTTGACAAATTTAGAACACACCGAATTAAAAATATGGAATATTGATTTGGCAGATTCATATCCGGATCTTACAGATGACGAGAAGTTAGCATTACGTTTTTGGGTAAAGAATGGTTGGGATAAATCTATACGAGAAATTGCTTCTATACTGGGAATTACCGAGTACCGTCTGAGAAAAGCGATAACGTCACTGGCAGATGATAAGCATATTATTAGAAGGGTCGGAAGAGGAAAGGCTACAAAATATGTTTTGGAAATGGCAAGTGTTGAAATGTTGACACATTTACAAATTGCATTAGATCATTTAAAACGTCATATTTGATGTGCGTTTTTCATTCTTCGTTCTAAATGCGTTTGAAATGCGTGCGAAATACGTTTGAAATGGCTGTGCTTATGAACGCCAAGCCAGTAAATAAGCGGTTTTGAGAGTTCAAAATGCGTTTGAAATGCGTGCGAAATACGTTTGAAATGGCTGTACTTATGAACACCAAGCCAGTAAACAAGCGGTTTTGACAGTTTAAAATGCGTGCGAAAATCGTTCGAAATTTATTATATGGCACATGCCCAGTGGTACAAAGTGATTGAGCGGTCCCGGAAGCTGAAGAAAAGAGTGGTGTTCTTCAGCGGGAACAGTATTGAGGATTTGCTTTTGAAAATAGGGGAATAGACACATGAAAAAATATAAGTTACCATTATCTCTTATTCTCGCCACACTGTTATCCTTTGTGTGTTTCAATGCAAATATTTCATATTGCCAGGCTGCCCAGTGGGAATGGGTGACTTCAACAGATGAAGTAGATTATGAAATTGATGTATCATCAGTGCAAAGGGTGAACCTAAGATTTGCTGGGGATAATGTGATATGTTGGATAAAAACCACCACATTGGATAATAAATATGGTTTGGCAAAATTTGCCTTCAGAGATAAGAACAGCATCAAACAATATGTAATGCTTTCCGGAACCGGCTATGATGAAAATGGCAATGTAACCGGTTGGTCACCAACAATAAGTGAGCCTTTTGATTTTCATTATCGGACCATCAACAAGGGCAGCTTTTATGAAGCCCTTTATGATAAAGCCCTGGAATGTGTAACTGAATAGCTTTCTAGCCCCTGTTTT
>NZ_JAZTZI010000007.1:0-1553 GCF_045637405.1 Anaerovibrio sp. | reverse complement strand
TGTGATATTTTAAGTGGGTGTACTATGCGACTAGGTATTTATTCCAATGTAAAAAGAGTTAATTTCCTGATGAAAAAAGTGAGCGGGCGTATTAAGGAAACTGTACCGGAGCTGGAAGTATGGATTTGCGCCGTCACTGGTGATACTCCCGTTACTGAGGAACTAACTAAGCAACTAAAGAAGGCCAATGTCAATATTTTTATGTGGATGGGCAGTGGCATTGACAATAAGTTTTTGCAGAACTCAGCCAAATTCTTACGGAAAACTAATCGTCCTTTCCTCATCATTGTGGATAATGCTGGGGATGACGAAATATCTCATGGATTCACTGCGGCACAAATAGAAACAGTATGGGCCTACAAAAGATATGACGGAGAGGAAAACATATATAATCTGTGTTTGTGGCTGGCCAACAACTTTGGCAATATGGCTACCTCCCCCAATCCACCGGTAAAGCAGCCCTGGAACGGAATTTGGCATCCGGCTTGGCAGGGAGATTGCCAGGATTTGGATGCCTATTTGGACCGACACTATGTGGCAGGACGTCCAACGGTGGGAATTTTGTTTTATCGGGCCGAGTGGCTTACTGGTGAACGGACGTATCAAAATGCCTTGATTAGCACCTTGGAAAAGCGGGGCTTTAATGTCATCGGCATTTTTTCCAATTCGGTGAAGGACGAAAGGATGGGCAGTCCCTCGCTGCAGGAGGCAATGGAATATTACTTTTATCGCAATGGGGAAAGAATTATTGATGTAATGATCAACACCATGAAATTTTCCCTGAAAACTGCCGGTGTACCTATAGAATTTTTTCAGCAGCTGAACGTCCCTATCCTACAGGCATATACTGTATTGCGCAGCAAACAGGAATGGGAAAAGTCACCGGCTGGTTTAGATCCGGTAAATGTTTCCATAAGTGTCAGCTTGCCGGAGTTTGATGGCGTTCTTCATACCGTACCTATCGCAGCCAAAGTTTCAGATACACCCGGTGAGATGGTATATACCGCTTTGCTGGACCGAATGAAGCTATTGGCGGATAAGGCCTGGAATTGGGCCATGCTGGGGCACAAGGCTGATAGGGAGAAAAAGATTGCGATAATATTTCACAATTATCCCTCCACCAATGCCACCATTGGCAGTGCAGCGGGATTGGACTCACCGGAAAGTGTACGCCGCCTGCTTATTCACATGAAAGCCTTGGGATATTCCGTAGGGGATATCCCGGCTGACAGTCGGGCCTTCATGTCCATGCTTACAGAGGCCTCAACAAATGATCGAAGGTTTTTAAGTGACGAAGCGCTAAATACCAGGTTTCAAAAGTTATCAGCCCAGGAATATTGCGAGTTTTTCCAGCAGTTACCTGAGCCGGTACGTGAACGGATGGAGAAGGAGTGGGGCCCAGCCCCTGGCGATGTTTTCTATCATGAAGGAAATTTGTTGATACCGGGCATGTTCCTTGGTAACGTGCTGGTAACAGTTCAGCCACCCCGTGGTTTTGGCGAAGACCCTGGAAAAATCCTTCATGCACCGGATTTGCCGCCGTCACATCATTA
>NZ_JAZTZI010000006.1:0-8839 GCF_045637405.1 Anaerovibrio sp. | reverse complement strand
GCTGCTGCTCCTGTAGCTGTAGCTGCTGCTGCTCCTGCAGAGGGTGGCGCTGCTGGTGAGAAGTCCGAGTTCGATGTAATCCTGAAGGACGCTGGCGCTGGCAAGATCAACGTAATCAAGGCTGTTCGTGAGGCTACTGGTCTCGGCCTGAAGGAAGCTAAGGCTCTGGTTGACGGTGCTCCTGCTGCTGTTAAGGAAGGTCTGTCCAAGGCTGACGCTGAGGCTCTCAAGGGTACCCTCGAGGCTGCTGGTGCAACTGTAGAGTTGAAGTAATTTCTGCTTTATAACGAGCTTTAAGTAAAACAGAAGGCTGTGGAAAATGAGCAATCATTTTTCACAGCTTTTTTGTTTTTGTATAGGTTTTTCTTGACATAAATTAATTATATTGGTAAAATAAATTGCTACAGGTTAAAAAGCTGTAGTTGTGGCTTAGGCCACTAAGAAAACAGTAAATAAGTTCGTGCAAGGGTATTAAATGGATTCATCAGGTGTCTTGGGACATTTGGCAATGCGTCGTGTGGTTTTAGCCCATGAAGAGGTGTTGTGAATCTGTTTATTTTTCGTGTGCGGATTTTTTGTCATTTTTGTTATTTTAGCTAAGGAGTGAAGTTCTTAATGTTTCATCCTGTGCCGGTAGGCAAACGAACCAGGTATAGCTATGCCAAGATTAAAGAAGTTATGGAGATGCCACACCTTCTTGACATTCAGCGGAAATCCTATGAATGGTTTATTGGCGATGTAGAAAAGGGTACCAAGGGCGCTGGCCTTATGGAAATCTTTGAGGATATTTCCCCAATTACCGATTTCCAGAACAAGATTGAATTAAGATTGTTGGATTATTCTCTCGGCGAGCCAAAATATGGCCTGGAGGAGAGCAAGGAGCGGGATGCAACCTATTCTGCACCGCTTCGTGTAAAGGTTCGTCGTATTAACAAGGAAAATGGTGAGTTCCATGACAGCGAAATCTTCATGGGTGACTTCCCTCTGATGACTGACTCCGGTACCTTTGTTATCAATGGTGCAGAGCGTGTTATCGTAAGCCAGTTGGTACGTTCCCCAGGTGCCTACTATGGTGTTACCGTGGATTCCTCCGGTAAGTCCCTGTTCAACGCTACTGTTATCCCTAACCGTGGCGCTTGGATTGAGCTTGAAACTGATACCAACGATGTTATTTCTGTTCGTATTGATAGAACCCGTAAGCTGCCTGTAACTGTTTTCCTGCGTGCTCTTGATTTCATTAACAAGGCTGAAATCGCAAGAAACCAGCAGATTGCTGATGGCACTGCAAGTGCCGCTGAAACAGGCCGTAACGAGGATCATATCGAGGTGCTGACCTCTGATTTGTCCTTCGGTACCAAGGATGAAATTTTGGCACTCTTCAACAATGACCCTGCAATCGTTGCAACTCTTGAGCGTGATTCTACTGAGGGCATGGATGGCAGAACCATTGAAGAAGTAGCTTTAGATGAGATTTACAAGAGACTTCGTCAGGGTGAGCCATTTAACGTAGATAACGCCCGCTCTATGCTCCGCAGCTTGTTCTTTGATAAGAAGCGTTATGATTTGGCTACTGTTGGCCGTCATAAGATTACCAAGAAGCTTGGCTGGAAACACCGTCTGGTAGGCCAGGTATTGGCTGAGCCATTGGTAAATCAGGAGACCGGTGAGGTCGTAGTGCCTGCTAATGAGCTGATTACCCAGGATTTGATCGATGAGATTACAGACGATCAGGAGAAGGGTATTTTCGGTGAGGGCAAGGCTATCATCGTTCAGGTGAAGCTGAATGATGAGGGTGACCTGCTGGATATGATTTGTTCCCCAACTCTCATTGACAAGAAGCGTACCATCGCTGTTAATGATATTATTGCATCCATCAGCTATCTGCTGAATCTGATGCATGGTGTTGGCCGTACTGATGATATCGACCATTTGGGCAACCGCCGTGTTCGCTCTGTAGGTGAATTGCTACAGAATCAGTTCCGTATCGGTCTTACCCGTATGGAGCGTGTAGTTCGTGAGCGTATGTCCACCCAGGAGGATATTTCTGCTGTTCAGAACCTTATCAACATCCGCCCTGTAGTGGCAGCTATAAAGGAATTCTTCGGTTCCTCCCAGCTGTCCCAGTTCATGGACCAGCACAACCCATTGGCAGAGCTTACTCATAAGCGCCGTCTGTCTGCCCTTGGTCCTGGCGGTCTGTCCAGAGAGCGTGCCGGCTTCGAGGTTCGAGATGTACATAACTCCCATTACGGCCGTATGTGTCCTATCGAGACTCCTGAAGGTCCTAACATCGGTCTGATTGGTTCTCTGTCCAACTACGCCCGTATCAACAAGTATGGCTTTATGGAGACACCATATCGTCGTATTGATAAAGAAAACAAGCGTGTTACCAATGATGTTAAGTACATCACTGCTGACGCTGAGGATACTTTGGTTATTGCTCAGGCCAACGAACCATTGGATGAAAATGATTGGTTTGTAAATGAGCGCGTAGTAGCCCGTGTTCACGAGGAGACCACTGAGGTTCGCCGTGAAAAGGTTGACTACATGGACGTATCACCAAAGCAGGTTGTTTCCATTGCAACAGCCATGATTCCATTCCTGGAAAACGATGATGCCAACCGCGCACTGATGGGTGCCAACATGCAGCGTCAGGCAGTTCCGCTTCTCCGTACCCAGGCTCCACTGGTTGGTACTGGTATGGAGTACAAGGCTGCATGTGACTCAGGTGTTATGATTTTGGCTAAGCATGCCGGTGTGGTTGATTCCGTAAGTGCAGATAAAATTGTTATCCGCACTGAGGACGGTGACCTCGATGAGTATAAGCTCCAGAAGTTTATGCGTTCCAACCAGGGCACCTGCATCAACCAGCTCCCTATCGTATTTAAGGGCGATGTGGTGGAGGCCAAGCAGCCTATCGCTGACGGTCCTGCTACTGACCATGGTGAGCTGGCATTGGGCTACAACATTATCGTTGCTTACATGCCTTGGGAAGGTTATAACTACGAGGATGCTATTCTTCTTAGTGAAAACCTTGTCAAGAGAGATATTTATACCTCCATTCATATTGAGGAATATGACTGTGAGGCCCGTGATACAAAGCTGGGACCTGAGGAAATTACCGGGGATATTCCAAATGTTCCCGAAGAAAACCTGAAGGATTTGGATGAAAATGGTATTATCCGCATCGGTGCTGAGGTAAGAACCGGTGATATTCTGGTAGGTAAGGTAACTCCAAAGGGAGAAACTGAATTGTCCGCAGAGGAGCGTCTCCTGAGAGCCATCTTTGGTGAGAAGGCCCGCGAGGTTCGTGATACTTCCTTGAGAGTTCCTCATGGTGAAGCCGGTAAGATTGTTGATGTCAAGGTTTACAGCCGTGATAACAATGATGAGCTGAACCCTGGCGTAAACAACATGGTTCGCGTATACATTGCCCAGAAGCGTAAGATTTCCGTGGGTGATAAGATGTCCGGTCGTCATGGTAACAAGGGTGTCGTTTCCCGTATCATGCGCGAGGAGGATATGCCATTCCTGCCGGATGGTACTCCAGTTGATGTAGTTCTGAACCCATTGGGCGTACCTTCCCGTATGAACATTGGTCAGATTCTGGAGACTCATTTGGGTATGGCTGTTAGAAATATCGGTACTCAGATTAAGAACGGTGACCCTACTGTTGAGAAGCGTCTCCGTGCTATTGGTTATGACTTTGATAAGTATGGCATGCCTAAGTCTGACAAGGCTGGTGTTCATATTGCAACTCCAGTATTTGATGGTGCCCGTGAGAAGGATGTATTTGATACTATTCGTGCTTCCGGCATGGATGAGGATGCCAAGACTGTTCTCTACGATGGTCGTACCGGTGAGCCTTTCAAGAATAAGGTTACCGTTGGTTGCGTATACATGCTGAAGCTGCATCATCTGGTTGATGATAAGATTCATGCCCGTTCCGTTGGTCCTTACTCCTTAGTTACCCAGCAGCCATTGGGTGGTAAGGCACAGTTCGGTGGTCAGCGTTTCGGTGAGATGGAGGTTTGGGCACTGGAGGCTTATGGTGCTGCTTACACCCTGCAGGAGATTCTGACTGTTAAGTCCGATGATGTTGTGGGCCGTGTTAAGACCTATGAGTCCATTGTTAAGGGTGAGAATATCCCTGAGCCAGGCGTACCAGAGTCCTTCAAGGTTCTCATCAAGGAGCTCCAGAGTATCGGTCTGGATATCAAGGTTCAGGATGAGAATGCTAACGAGATTATGGTTCAGGACGATGAGGAAGACATCAGAGATGCAGCCAATGAGCTGGATGTTGATGTAAATGGTGTAGATGATTCCGGTAATGTGGCAGTACCTTCCGATGAGTATACGGAGGATGATGCTGAAGCAGCGGATGACTATTCTGATACTGACTTAATCGTTGACGTTAATGCCGATAATTTTGACAATGAATAATGGAAGGGAGTGACACGCCCTTGTTGGATGTAAATAACTTTGATTCAATGCGTATAGGTCTGGCGTCTCCTGATAAGATCAGAGAGTGGTCTTACGGTGAGGTTACCAAGCCAGAAACTATTAACTATCGTACTTTAAAACCAGAGACTGCAGGCCTTTTCTGTGAACGTATCTTTGGACCAACCCGTGACTGGGAATGCCATTGCGGTAAATATAAGAGAATCCGCCATAAGGGTACTATCTGCGAGCGTTGCGGTGTTGAAGTAACCCGTGCCAAGGTTCGTCGTGAGAGAATGGGTCATATTGAGCTGGCAGCCCCTGTATCTCACATCTGGTACTTTAAGGGAATTCCAAGCCGTCTGGGTCTTGTTTTGGACATTGCTCCAAGAGCCCTGGAAAAGGTTTTATATTTTGCCTCTTATATTGTAATTGACCCAGGCACTACTGAGCTTAGCAAGAAGCAGCTTCTCAGCGAGAAGGAGTACAGTGAGTATCGCAGCAAATATTCCTCCGCCGCTTTCAAGGTAGGCATGGGTGCTGAGGCTATCAAGGAGCTGCTGGTTGAAATGGAGGCAGATCTCCCTGAGGATCAGCAGAAGCCAGAGGAGGGCATTATCAGCCGTCTTGATCTTTTGCATCAGGAGCTGACCAACGAGCTGAAGACAGTTACCAGTCAGCAGCGTCGTCTCAAGGCTATCCGTCGTCTGGAGGTTGTTGAGGCATTCCGTAAGTCCGGCAACAAGCCTTCCTGGATGATTATGGATGTGGTTCCAGTTATTCCGCCAGAGCTGCGTCCAATGGTACAGCTGGATGGTGGTCGCTTTGCAACCTCTGACCTTAATGACCTGTATCGTCGTGTAATTAACAGAAATAACCGCTTGAAGCGCCTTTTGGAGCTTCATGCACCAGATATTATTGTTCGTAACGAGAAGCGTATGCTTCAGGAGGCTGTTGACGCCCTTATTGATAATGGTCGTCGCGGCCGTCCGGTTACCGGTCCTGGTAACCGTCCTCTGAAGTCCCTGTCCGATATGCTTAAGGGTAAGCAGGGGCGTTTCCGTCAGAACCTCCTGGGTAAGCGCGTAGACTATTCCGGTCGTTCCGTTATCGTAGTAGGTCCTGAGCTGAAGCTTCATCAGTGTGGTCTCCCTAAGGAGATGGCATTGGAGCTCTTTAAGCCATTCGTTATGAAGCGTCTGGTTTCCGATGGTATTGCCCATAACATCAAGTCCGCCAAGCGTATGGTAGAGCGGGCCAAGGATGAGGTATGGGATGTACTGGAGGGCGTAATCAAGGAGCATCCGGTTCTCTTAAACCGTGCCCCAACACTCCATCGTCTTGGTATTCAGGCCTTCGAGCCAGTTCTTACTGAGGGTCGTGCCTTGAAGCTGCATCCATTGGCATGTACTGCATACAACGCCGACTTTGATGGTGACCAGATGGGTATCCATCTTTCACTGTCTGCTGAGGCACAGGCCGAGGCTCGTGTTCTGATGCTGGCAGCTAACCACATCCTTGCTCCTAAGGATGGCGGCCCTATCATCGTTCCTTCCCAGGATATGGTTCTGGGTTCCTACTATCTGACTGCTGTAAGAAATTCCAGCCAGGGCAGACCTATCGTAGGCGAGGGCAAAATCTTCACTGGTATCAACGAGGCACTGCTTGCTTATCAGCATCAGGAGCTGGACATTCAGGCTGAGATTAAGGTCCGCATGAAGGATGTTGATGAGGATGGCAATGTAGTCAAGGATTACGGCTTGGTTCGTACTTCCCTGGGCCGTATGATTTTCAATGAGACCCTGCCAAAGGCTGTTCGTCAGTTCAGCCAGGACAAGAAGACCGGTGAGTGGTCTCTTGGTATGCTCATGAACAAGAAACAGCTGGGCAAGCTGGTTGACATCTGCTTCAAGACTCTTGGTGCCAGCGAGACTGCTGTTGTTATTGATAACGTAAAGAACCTGGGTTACCACTATGCTTGTATCGCAGGTATGACCGTTGCTATCTCTGATATTAAGGTTCCTGAGAAGAAACAGGCCCTTCTTGATGAGGCTGAGGCAAAGGTTAAGAAGACCCAGCGTCAGTTTGAGCGCGGTCTTATCAGTGATGAGGAGCGTTATAAGAAGGTATGTAAGGTTTGGGATGACGCTACCAACCTGGTTGCTGATGCAATGTATGACAACTATGCGGACAACGAGCCATTTAACCCAATCTACATGATGGCTGACTCCGGTGCCCGCGGTAACAAGTCCCAGATGCGTCAGTTGGCCGGTATGCGTGGTCTGATGGCTGATCCATCCGGTAAGACCATCGAAATTCCAATTACTGCAAACTTCCGTGAGGGTCTGTCCGTATCCGATTACTTCATTTCTTCCCATGGTGCCAGAAAGGGCTTGGCCGATACTGCGCTTAGAACAGCAGACTCCGGTTATCTTACCCGTCGTCTTGTTGACGTTGCTCAGGACGTTATCGTTCGTGAGGAAGACTGCGACGTTGTAGGCATTAACCTGATCCGCGAGCGTGCCAAGCTGGCTGAATCCGCAGCGGCTGCTGTGGAACAGCTCAAGGAAACTCTGGAGGGTCGCATTTTGGCTGCCGATGTTCTCAGCCCTGAGACTGCAGAGGTTATCGTTGAAAAGGGTGTAACCCTTGATGATGAAATCCTCAAGACAATCGGTGAGGCTGGAGTAGCGGAAATCGTTCTCCGTGGTTCCTCCTCCAACAGTGATGCAGCCATTACCAATGCTGCTGCAACTGATACCGTTAAGCTTGGCGCTCCTGATGAAAACATCAGAAAGTCCATCAAGACAGCTATGGTAGCAGAGATGATGGGCAAGGATACCACTGCTGCTGTTTATGACAGCAAGGGCAATGAAATCGTTCCTGCCGGTGTACCTCTTACCGAGGAATACATCGAGGCAGTTCTGTCCAGCGATGCCAAGGAGGTTAAGGTTCGCAACAATAACATCCGCGGTATTGAGGTTGAAGCTATTGTTGAGGGTAGCGGTGTAATCGAGCCTCTTAAGGACCGTATCGTAGGCCGTGTATTGGCTGAGGATATCATTAATCCTGAAACTGGTGAAAAGATTGCTTCCCTTAATGACGATATTGATGAGAAGCTGGCTGATGAAATCGTTAAGGTCCGCAATAAGGTTTCCATCCGCAGCGTACTGACCTGTAAGTCTCAGTATGGTGTCTGCATCAAGTGCTATGGCCGTGACCTGGCTAATGCAACCAAGGTTAACGTGGGTGAGGCTGTTGGTATTATCGCAGCTCAGTCCATCGGCGAGCCTGGTACACAGCTGACAATGCGTACATTCCACTCCGGTGGTGTCGCAGGCGGCGACGATATTACCCAGGGTCTGCCACGTGTCGAGGAATTGTTCGAGGCACGTAAGCCTAAGCACAACGCCATCATCGCTGAAATCGAGGGTGACGTTACCGTTACCGAGAAGGATAAAATCTTCACCGTTACCATCACTCCTAAGGAAGGCAAGGAGAAGGCCAAGGAATACGTTCTGCCATTTAACTCCCGTCTTGCTACAAAGGATGGCGACCATATCATGCCTGGTGACAAGCTCACTGAGGGCTCCATTAACCCACATGATATTCTCCGCGTCTGCGGCCTGAAGGAAACCCAGAACTACCTCGTATATGAGGTACAGAAGGTTTACAAGCAGCAGGGTGTTGGTATCAATGATAAGCATATTGAGGTTATGGTTCGTCAGATGCTCCACAAGGTTCGTATCGAGGCCTATGGTGGCACCGATTTCCTGCCAGGTGAGTATGTTGACATCAACAGCTTCGAGGCGGCCAATACCAAGGCTATTGCTGAGGGGAAGGAGCCAGCTGTTGCAAAGCCAATTCTCCTTGGTATCACCAAGGCTGCACTGGCAACTGATTCCTTCTTGTCAGCCGCATCCTTCCAGGAGACTACTCGTGTCCTGACTGATGCTGCTATCAAGGGTAAGGTTGACCCACTCCTCGGCCTGAAGGAAAATGTTATCATCGGTAAGCTGATTCCAGCTGGTACTGGTATGGGCTGCTATCGTAACATCAAGGTGGTTTACGATGATGAGCCTGTTCAGACTGCTGAGGCAGAGGCTGAAGCAGAAGCAGCTGCTGAGTAAGTATTGCTTAAATAAATAAAAAATAAAAAAGTTGTGAGTTGGACCCCTTCGGGGTCAGCTCACAACTTTTTTTTACAAACGACAAAACAAATACTGCATGGTTAGTTTTCTTTTTCCATTTCTGCTTCGTAAACGTCAAAGTTTAGGTCGTATTCCCCACAGCCCATTCGTGTGAGATAATAACACCAACAAATTCAAGTTTTGCCGAATGACTTCGTGTTTCGGGAAAACTTCAAAAGTGAGGTGTTTTTACTTGGCGGAGAATTCGT
>NZ_JAZTZI010000005.1:0-1204 GCF_045637405.1 Anaerovibrio sp. | reverse complement strand
AAAATGTAGAAACGCTTTTGAAAGAAGCGGATTGTACTTTTGAACATGTGGGGCACTTATTAATTTATCTACGTGATGTTGCTGATTATAATGTCGTAAAGGAAATGTTTGAAAAACGTTTTCCTTGTATCCCTAAAGTTTATCTTTTAGCTCCTGTATGTCGACCAGGTTGGTTGATTGAAATGGAATGTATGGCGATACGTCCGATTCATGATGAACGTTATTCGGCTTACTAGTACAAAATCCAACCTGCTAGTCCGCAAAGAGCAATCATCAATATGGGACTAACTTTGAATTTCCTCGTTCCAATAAAAGCAATGAGGAAAATGATTATACTTACGATGAACTGATACTTGTCTGTCTGATAGCTGCCGAAATTCTCGGCAGTCATCAGGACAAGGGCAGCAGCTGCCAATAGACCTACTACAGCGGGACGCAATCCTTTAAATACGGCTTCTACCATTGGGTGTTTTTGATATTTCAAGAAAAACTTGCTGATGGCTATCATTAATATAAACGAAGGAAGTACTACGGCAAAGGTGGCTGTTATTGAACCTAAGATTCCCCATGCATGACTGTATCCAGCATTAATTGCGGCTGTGTATCCTACATAAGTAGCTGAGTTGATGCCGATAGGACCAGGTGTCATTTGGCTGATGGCTACTATGTCTGTAAATTCAGCTGAGGAAAGCCAATTATGAGATGTGACCACTTCGCCTTGTATCATGGATAACATGGCATAACCACCCCCGAATCCGAAGAGGCCAATCTGGAAGAAGGTGATGAAGAGTTCTAGGTATATCATAAATTATGAGCTCTATATTATGAATTATGAGTTAATTTCCCATAGATAAATCCACCAATACCTGCTATAGCAATTATATATACCGGTGATATACCTATTAACCAAATAAGTAGAGCAGATACAATTGGAATCCAGATATTGTATTTGCTGATTTTAGCCGATTTGGCCATACTGAAGGTGGGGGCAGCAATGAGTGCTACTACCGCTGGACGAATCCCTTTGAATATATTTTCTACAACTTCATATTCCTTGAACTGATGGAAAAACAAGGCGATGGCCAAGATTATTAAAAAGGATGGTAGAATAGCTCCTAATGCTAGAGCCAAGGCACCAGGGAAGCGTTTAAGTTTATAACCGATAAAAATGGAGAAGTTTACGGCGAATACTCCTGGAACGGAT
>NZ_JAZTZI010000004.1:0-28692 GCF_045637405.1 Anaerovibrio sp. | reverse complement strand
ACCCTCGAGACCCGTTTACGGGTTGCTAATAAAAAATGCGTGGCTGGCAGGCCAATAAAAAAGCCCACTTGTGGGCAGCCAATAGAAAAGGGCTATGCCCGAAACTGAAAAACCACCCGCTAGGCGGGTGGCTGTTTATTTTTATCAGATTTTTTCAATGGTAGGCTCTGCGCCGTTATTTATGCAGTCTGCTGTAATAGTTACCTTGCGGTTGTCATCGGAGCGTGGAATGTCAAACATGACATCCAGCATGGTGTCTTCGATTATTCCCTTTAGGGAACGGGCACCGGTTTTTCTTTCAATAGCTTTTTTGGCAACAGCTCTGAGGGCTTCCTCATCAAATTCCAGTTGCACGTTGTCCATTTCCATCAGCTTCTGGTATTGCTTTACCGGAGCATTTTTTGGCTCAGTGAGGATTCTCAAAAGGGCATCCTCATCCAAATTTTCCAGGGTACAGATGATTGGGAGACGGCCAATGATTTCCGGGATAATACCGAATTTCATCAAATCCTCTGGGGTGGTCTGGTGAATCAGTTCATCAAATTTTGGCTTGTCATTCTTGCCCTCAATCTTGGACCCAAAGCCCATGTTGGCATCATTTTTCCTGAGGCGCTTGGCGATGATCTTGTCGATGCCCACGAAGGCACCACCAACAATGAAGAGAATGTTCTTTGTATCTACCTTGATGGTTGGGGCCTCAGGGTGCTTGCGTTGGCCTCTGGCGGTAAATTCAACCACATTGCCCTCCAGCATTTTTAGCAAAGCCTGCTGCACACCTTCATGGCCGGGATCGGCAGTAATTGTATTATTTTCACCTGATTTTCTGGCAATTTTGTCAAATTCATCAAGATAAATAATACCATGCTCGCAGCGGCTGATATCCTTGTCGGCAGCGTAGTATAGGTTACGCACAGCCACTTCCACGTCGGCACCTACGAAGCCTGCTTCCGTAAGACTGGAGGCGTCTGTAACGGCAAATGGAATGTCCAGCATTCTGGCCAGATGGGAAAGAAGTGCAGTTTTACCGCACCCGGAAGGTCCAAGGATAATAACATTGGACTTCTCGATCTCGTCACCGTCATCCTCAGGGTGCTGAAAACCGTATTTCATACGCTTATAATGGTTATAAATTGCTACGGAAAGCACCTTTTTGGCCTGATCCTGATTGATGATGAACTGGTCAAGATATTCCTTTACCATATGCGGCTTGATGCGGTTGAGCTCATCGTTGATGGCCTTTTCAGTCTCAATATGCTGCTGGGCTTCTTCCACCTCTTTATGGTCCTCAATAAGATGATATATATCTTTTATGCAGTTGGCACAAAGGGAAAAACCGGAACGAGGGTCATAGATTGGCACATCATACTGGGTTTTCGCCACTACCTTTCGCTTACAGAAGCTACAGGTAACTGTAGGGTCATTACTGTTCATAAGAGTTTACCTTTTACCTTTCTATATCCATGTTATCTTTTCTCTCATAAAGTCTCCTACATATTATGGTAGAAAAGCGATTTTTTTTCAAGAAATTTTTCTGTGGAAAATGTTGCATGGGTATATTCGGTGTGTTATAATATCACAAGTTAGGCGCAGTGCGTCTAAAAAGTTGATTTTTTCGGCTTTGCCCCTATTTGGGAAGCATCGTCGGACCAAGTCTTCGCAGAGAGGACTTGTAATTCTCCCAATTATGGGGAAAAGCGAGGTGTATAGAATGAAGGCAGGTATTCATCCAGAATTCCATGAGGCAAAGGTTATTTGCGGTTGCGGCAACACCTTTACTACTGGCTCTACCAAGACTGAGCTGAGAGTTGATGTGTGCTCCAAGTGCCATCCTTTCTTCACTGGTCGTCAGCGCGATATCGCTGCTGGTGGTCGTATTGAGAAGTTCAACAAGCGTTACGCAAAGTAATAACGAGCTTTAAGATGTCCCTTCCTCTTTAGGTGTGGGAAACAAACTGCAACAGCTGGCGAGTATATCTTCCAGCTCGTTGAAACGCTAATTGGAAGATTTTTCTTCTAAAGAAGAAAAATTTGAACAATGGCGTTATAACTCAATCATTAATGAGCAGGGCAGAAATGCTCTGCTCATTTGTATATGCGGATTTTTAAAAAGCAATCACCCTGTAGGGGTTAAATATATATGAGGTTTTTATGAGTGAGAAAAAGTTAAGTATCGGTGGTCAGGCCGTTATAGAGGGTGTAATGATGCGGGGGCCGGAAAAGGTTGCCACCGCTGTCCGCACCCCTGATAAAAAAATAGAATTGGATATTAGACCGGTTAATTCCATCAGCGACAGGTTTCCTATTTTGAAGAAGCCAATGCTGCGTGGCTGTGTTTCCCTGGGGGAATCCCTGGTCATGGGCCTTCGTTCCCTGTCCTACTCTGCCCAGATGGCAGGGGAGGATGAGCAGCTGACAGACAAGGAACTGGCAGGAACCATTGTATTTGCCTTTGTAATGGCAGCAGTGCTGTTTGTGGCTATTCCCACCGGGGCGGCCAAGCTGTTCCATTTTATTACTGAGGACCCTGTATTTTTGAATCTTATGGAGGGAGCCCTGCGTCTATTGATTTTTGTTGGTTATATTGGTGCCATTTCATTGATGAAGGATATCCAGCGGGTTTTTCAGTATCATGGGGCGGAGCATAAAACGATTGCCTGCTTTGAGGCTGGTGAAGCATTGACTGTGGAAAATGTAAAAAAGCATACCAGACTTCATAAACGTTGCGGTACATCCTTTTTGCTTATCGTTATGCTGGTAAGTATTTTTGTCTTTGCCTTTTTGGGGTGGCCGGATTTGTGGCTGAGAATTTTAAGCCGGGTAATACTCTTGCCGGTGGTGGCTGGTATTTCCTACGAAATCATCAAGCTATCGGCCAATTCAGATAACTGTGTCCTTGGATGGGCCATTAAGCCAGGTCTGTGGCTTCAGTACATGACCACCCGGGAACCGGATGACGATATGATAGAGGTGGCCATTGAATCAGCCAAGGCAGTTCTGCCGGAGGATAAAATTCCTGCTGGTACCGCCAATTATATACAAGAAGTGTAGAAACACGATAATGTTATGATGGTGTTATAACGAGCTTTAAGATGTCCCCCACCTCTTTAGGTGTGGGAAAACAAACTACAACAGCTGGTGAGCATATCTCCCTGCTCGTTGAAACGCTAATTGGAGATTTTTCTTCTAAAGAAGAAAAATTTGAATAATGGCGTTATAAAAACAAAAAAGGAAAATATATATGAATATAATGGATAAATTGCAGGCTGTGGAGAATAAGTTTCTGGAGCTGGAATCCCTTATCAGCGACCCCTCTGTTTTGGAGGATATGAATAAGTGGCAGCGTTATAATCGGGAGCATTCCTCCATGCAACCTATTATTGAAGCATACAGAGAGTACAAGACTGTATGCCAGGGTATTGAAGATAACAAGGAAATGCTCAGTGAGGGCATTGATGATGATGAGTTCCGTCACATGGTGGAGGATGAGCTGGCAGATTTCAGAAAGCGCAAGGAAGAGCTGGATCAGGAGCTGCCTATTATGCTTCTTCCAAAGGATCCAAATGATGATAAAAATGTTATTGTGGAAATCCGTGGCGGCGTAGGTGGTGAGGAAGCAGCTCTCTTTGCAGGAGATTTATTCCGCATGTATTCTCGTTACGCCGAAAGTCAGGGCTGGAAAATTAATATCATGGATGCCAATGCCACGGAAATCGGCGGCTTTAAGGAAGTGTCCTTTGCCGTTGAGGGCTATGGTGCCTACAGTAAGCTGAAATATGAAAGCGGTACCCATCGTGTACAGCGTGTGCCCGTTACTGAGTCGGGTGGCCGTATTCATACCTCTGCAGTAACGGTGGCAGTGCTTCCGGAGGCCGATGAGGTGGATGTGGATATTCGCAATGAAGATTTGCGCATTGATACCTACAGGGCAGGTGGTGCTGGAGGACAGTATGTAAACAAGACGGAGTCCGCCATTCGCATTACCCATTTGCCAACGGGTATTGTGGTGCAATGTCAGGATGAAAAATCCCAGCTAAAGAATAAGGAAAAGGCCATGCGTGTTTTGCGGGCCAGAGTTTTGGAGCAGGCCCAGCAGGAGCAGGCAGATACAATTGCAGCTGACAGAAAAAGCCAGGTGGGCTCCGGTGATAGAAGCGAGCGCATAAGAACCTATAATTTTCCACAGGGGCGGGTAACGGATCATCGTATCGGTCTTACCTTGCACAAGCTGGACGCTGTAATGGACGGTCAGCTGGATGAAATCTTAAATGGTCTTATTACTGCAGATCAGGCTGAGCGCATGAAGCAGGTTGATTAATTTTTACAGATATATGAGGAATGTATGGCAGAGGAAATTTGGACAATAGGAAAATTGTTAAAATGGACTGAGGAATATTTCACCAAGGCAGGTATCGACACACCCCGTCTTGATGGTGAGGTGCTTCTTTGTCATGTTCTGAAAAAGGAACGTATACATCTATATGTTCATTTCGATCAGCCTCTGACCAAGGAAGAGCTGGCCCAATATAAAATGTGTATAAAGGAAAGGGTTCAGCATAAGCCGGTGGCTCATATTGTAGGCCATAAGGAATTTATGGGCCTTGATTTTAAGGTTAACGAGGCTACCTTAATTCCCCGTCCCGATACGGAGATATTAGTGGAGGCTGTGATTTCCCGTCTGAAAACCGGCCAGGAGGGCTTGGGCACCATTGCAGATATTGGAACCGGCTCCGGTGCAATTTGCTTGTCATTGTTAAATTATTTGCCGGATATTAAGGCAGTAACTGTGGATATATCCCCTGAAGCCATAGAGGTGGCCAAGGAAAATGCCGAGCTTTTGGATCTTTCTGATAGAGTGGAATTTTGCCACGGGGATATGCTGGAGCCCATAAGGGACAGGAAGTTTACGGCTATTGTATCTAACCCTCCGTACATTCCGGAAGACGATATTGATGGACTGGAGCCTGATGTGAGGGATTTTGAGCCAATTTCAGCTTTGGTGGCAGGCCCTGACGGACTGGATTTTTACCGCCGTCTTGTAGCTGAGGCGGGAAATATGATAGATGATGATGGATTTTTGGCTCTTGAAATTGGCATTAATCAGGCGGAAGCACTGAAGGCTCTTGGACAGGAGCATGGCTGGGGCCGTTGTGAAATCGTTAAGGATTTGGCAGGTATTGACAGGGTAGTGATTTTATGGAAACAAAAATAATTTCTATTGATGATGTGGAAAAGAATATGGATTCCATAAGGGAAGCTGCCAAAATGCTGAGAAATGGACAACTGGTGGCAATTCCTACAGAAACGGTATATGGACTGGCGGCAAACGGATTGGATGAGGTGGCTGTTAAGTCCCTTTATGATGCCAAGGAGAGACCATATTATAAGGCCTTTTCCCTGCAGGTGGCCGACGTGTCCATGGTGAAGGATATAGCGTCCCGGGTTCCTGATACGGCTTTAAGGCTGTTTGAGAGATTCTGCCCAGGACCGATTACCATAGTCCTTCCGCGGAAGGATTCCATTCCTAAACGGGTTACTGGTGGCAAAAATACGGTGGGAATCCGTATTCCTGACAATGATGTGGCCTTGGCGGTGCTGCGGGAAGTCGGTGTACCTTTGGCAGTACCTAGTGCCAATATTTCCGCTCATCCAAGTCCTACTTCCGCAAAGATGGTATATGATGATATGAAGGGTTTGATACCTCTTATTTTAGATGGTGGTCCATGTAATTTGGGGATAGAATCTACCATAGTGGACTGCACCGGTGATGAGCCAATGATTATCCGCCATGGGGCGATATCGGAAAAAGAAATAATGGAATGTGTATAGAATTTAAGGCTGAGAGATAATCTGTTGTTTTTCTCAGTCTTTTTATTTTTGTATGGAAAAATAAAGGAAACAAAGGTTTTGTGTAGAAAGTAGAAACTGCGGAGTTTGAGTAGAAAAAAATGTTGGGGGAGATGTATATATTTTATGAATATGGAATATGAAAATATGCAGCTTTTTGAAGATCAGCCAATTCGATGTGCATGGAATGAGGCTGAAGAAGAATGGTATTTTTCTATTGTGGATGTAGTGGCTGTTTTGACAGAAAGTAAAAATTCTGCAGCATATTGGCGTAAGTTAAAACAAAGACTCAAGGCTGAGGGAAATGAAACCGTGACAAATTGTCACGGTTTGAAATTAAAGGCAGTTGATGGTAAGCGTCGTCTTACCGATGTTGCCAACACTGAGCAATTATTGCGTATTATTCAGTCTATTCCATCTAAAAAGGCAGAGCCATTTAAGCTATGGTTAGCACAGGTGGGCAAGGAACGAATAGACGAGACCCTTAATCCTGAACTTATTGCTGAGAGACTGATAGCAACATATGAGCGAAAAGGCTATACAAAGGAATGGATTAACCAGCGGCTAATGGCTATTAGTGCCAGGAAAGAGCTTACGGATGAATGGAAAGAGCGGGGAATAAAAAAGGGTAAAGAATATGCTATGCTTACTGATGAATTGACTCGTGCCTGGAGCGGCATGACTACTAGGCAATACAAAAAAATGAAGGGGATAAAAAAGGAAAGCTTGCGTGACAACATGAGTACTACAGAATTGGTACTGAATATGCTAGCAGAAACTGCTACAAAAGAATTTTCTGAGGCTGAGAGACCAAAAGGCTTTTCACAGAGTGTTTCTGTGGCAAAGCGTGGTGGCAAGGTGGCAGGGGATGCCAGAAAGGCTATTGAAAAAGGAACGGGAAAAGCTGTAATTACCAATAAAAACGCCATGGAGCTGAATCATGTAGTGACACAGATGATAGAAGCTAGCGTAAATGTTGTTATAGATAACGAGAATGAGGAGAACTCGTAATAGGTGAGCGACATGGATACTTCAAAGTATATGATAATATTGAATGGTGAAATAAAAACACAAAGTGTTAGGTCATGCGAAATAAATGAGAATGGGCAAAAATATAATATTACCTTCATGAAGAATACAAAAATATATTCTTATGGGATTAGGAATGTTATTTTTATGTCAACTCCCAAAATAATAGAAAATTCACCCTATATGGTAGAAACTCCTGATGGAAAATGGATTTCTGACATTATTAGAATTAATGAATTTGATAATGATGGTGATAAGTATTGGCATATTACTTCGAAGGTCGGTTATGAGTATAGTTACAAAAAGAGCGATTTGCAGATAATAGAAAATTGCTTATCAGATACGAAGTCAGCAAAAACTTTTGATTATTTAAAGGACATTTCTCAGCTTAGCAAAATCACAAATGATAGCGGGGAAAATATTTTAAAAAAATATTATGAAGAAATCACATTTATTTCTGCAAATACTGCACTTAGTCTATATTTGGATAATAAGAGGAAACCGGAGCAATACAATATAGATAATATTATATTTCCTTTTGGCTGTAATCAGAGTCAGTATAAAGCTGTGAAAAATGCGATAAATAATCAGATTAGTGTTATCCAAGGGCCCCCAGGTACTGGAAAAACACAGACTATCCTAAATATAATTGCTAATCTGATAATAAATGGTAAAACTGTTCTTGTTGTGTCCAACAATAATGCTGCAACTGGAAATGTATTGGAGAAACTTGCAAAAGAAAAATATGGCATGGATTTTATGGTTGCACCTCTAGGAAGTGTAGCGAATAAAGAAACGTTTCTTAAAGACCAAAAGGCATATTATCCAGATTTATTTTCATGGGAAGCAGAAAAAAACATTGATATATTGTTGACTGAGATTAATGAAATTGCCCGTAAGTTGCAGTTTATATATCAGCTACAGGAAGAAATTGCTAAACTGAAAGAAAGGTATTATGAAATAGATTTGGAATATAAGCATTTTAAAGAATATGCAAATGATATTATAGTGGAGGAAATGGCTATTAAATTTCGGAGGCAGTTGTCATTAGATAGAGTTTTGTCGCTTTGGCAGGAGCTTCAAAGAATGGCGGATGATGATAAAGAGATTTCCCTGTGGTTTAAGTTAAAATGCGTGTGGTTGTATGGCATTGGTAATTGGAATTTTTATAAGCAAGAGTTAACGAAAATAATAACTGTTTTTCAAGGTTGGTATTATGAAAAGTCATTAGAGGAAATAACTATCCAATTGGACAAAGCCCAAAAAATATTAGCTGTAAATAAAGACGACTACGATAAGCAATTGGAAAGAAAATCTCTTATGTATTTAAAAGCGACTATTGCCAAAAGGTATGCTTGGAGAAATGCACGGCAAGAATTTTCAGATATTAAAGATATATATTATCGTTCAAAGGATGTGCTAAAGGAATATCCTATTGTATTAAGTACAACTTTTTCTTCTCGGACAAGTTTAGATATTAATCAAGTGCAATATGATTATGTTATTATGGACGAGGCATCTCAAGTTGATGTTGCAACGGGAGCGTTGGCGTTATCTTGTGCCAAAAATGCTGTGATTGTTGGTGATTTGAAACAGCTTCCTAATGTCGTGACTTTGGATGTTCATCAAAAAGCTGCCATTATCAGAGACAAATATAATATATGCGATGTATATGATTTTGCTAGTAATAGTTTTTTAAAATCTATAACTGAATTGATGCCAAATGTACCATCCATACTGTTAAAAGAACATTATAGGTGCCATCCAAGGATAATCTCATTTTGTAATCGAAAGTTTTATAATAATGAACTTGTGATAATGACCGAAGATGACAAGCTTGGTAAGGCATTAAAAGTTGTAAGGACAGTAGAGGGAAATCATGCCAGAGAGCACTATAATCAGAGGGAAATTGATGTTATAAAAACTGAAATTATTCCTAAGTTAGAGGTTTCGTATGATGAAATAGGTATTATCACACCATATAATGAACAAGCTAGTGCTATAAAGAAACAGATACCAGAGATATATACTGCAACTGTACATAAATTTCAAGGGAGAGAAAAAGAGGTCATTGTTCTTTCTACTGTTGATAATCAAATACGAGATTTTACAGATGACCCATATTTGCTTAATGTAGCTGTTTCCAGGGCAAAGAAAAGACTAATAGTTGTGACATCTGGTAATAAGCAAATGAAGAATGGTAATATTACTGATTTGATTTCCTATATACAGTACAATGGAATGGAAATAGTCAATAGCCGGGTTTATTCGATTTTTGATTATTTGTATTCTCAATATCGGGAACGGCGTTGGAAGCTGTTAAAAAACCAAAATAAACAATCCGCATACGAATCAGAAAACATTGCATATATGTTTTTGAAAAAAATTTTAAAAGACTATCCAGAATACGATGTACAATGCTTTCAACCATTATCAATGCTCATAAGAGATTTAAGTCGCCTATCAGATGACGAAGTTAGGTATGCAAGTCATCCATCCACGCATGTTGATTTCATGATTTATAATAAGCTTAGTAAAGAGCCTAGACTTGTAATAGAGGTAGATGGTTACCAATATCATGCTTATGGAACAACTCAGTATGAAAGGGATTTAATGAAAAACAAAATTCTTAGTACTGTGGGGATAAATATTATTCGTTTAAAAACTAATGAAAGTGGTGAAAAAGAGAGAGTATTGAAAGCGTTAGGTTGTAAATAGAACGTAATGTATTTGCCCCAAAGCAGATTTTGGTTAATCTGTTCTTTTCTTGTGCCCAGATTTTACCTATGATAAAATACTATCATGTGAGCGTAATAGTAGTATAAAGGAGTAAGGCCAGTTATGAAAATTGTTATAGGTTGTGATCATGGGGCTGTAGAGCTTAAAGAGGCGGTCCAGAAGGTCTTGGCAGAATTTAAGGATATTGAAGCAGAGGATGTAGGTACATTTGGCAACGAGTCAGTGGACTATCCTGATATTGCTGAAAAGGTATGTGGTAAAATCACCAATGGTGAGGCGGATAGAGGTATCGTTCTTTGTGGAACCGGTATCGGCATTTCTATTGCAGCCAATAAAATAAAGGGTATTCGGGCAGCTCTTTGCGGAGATGTTTTTTCTGCCCGTATGTCCAGAGAACATAATGATGCCAATGTGTTGGCTATGGGCGGCCGGGTAACCGGAGTGGGTCCCGCCGGTGAAATTGTGAGAGCTTGGGTGACTACCCCGTTCTCTAATGGTGAGCGCCATATACGCCGCATTGAAAAAATGATGGCGTTGGAAAATAAATAATACCTACCGTTTTTAAGGAGGAGTCAGTAATGAGCTTAATGGATGATTTGAAGGTTGTTGATCCCGAAATTGCTGAGGTTATTGATGCGGAATTAAGCCGCCAGCGCAACAAGCTGGAGCTTATCGCATCTGAAAATATTGTCAGCTCCGCCGTTATGGCAGCCCAGGGCAGTGTTCTTACCAATAAATATGCTGAAGGATATCCAGGCAAGCGTTATTATGGTGGCTGTGAACACGTGGATGTGATTGAGCAGCTGGCCATTGACCGCGCCAAAAAACTCTTTGGTGCTGAGTATGCCAATGTGCAGCCACATTCCGGTGCTCAGGCCAATATGGCTGTGTTCTTTGCTTTGCTGACTCCCGGAGATACTGTAATGGGCCTGAACCTTACGGACGGCGGCCATCTTACCCATGGCAGCCCTGTAAATATGTCTGGCAAGTATTTTAAGATCGTTCCTTATGGTGTAAGTGAAGGCTCTGAGCAGCTGGATTACGATGAAATTCAGAGAATTGCCAATGATTGTAAGCCAAAGCTGATTGTGGCCGGGGCTTCTGCCTATGCCCGGGTTCTTGATTTCCCACGTTTGGCGGAGATTGCCCATTCTGTAGGGGCCTATCTCATGGTGGATATTGCTCATATTGCTGGTCTGGTGGCCACCGGACTTCATCCATCCCCAATTCCATACGCGGATGTAGTAACTACCACTACTCACAAGACTCTCCGTGGTCCTCGTGGCGGTCTGATTCTTTGCAAAGATGCAGAATTTGGTAAGCAGTTTAATAAAGCTATTTTCCCTGGTATTCAGGGCGGTCCTCTTATGCATGTTATTGCAGCCAAGGCTGTGGCTTTTAAAGAGGCACTGTCACCGGAGTTTAAGGAATATGCCCAGCAGATTATAAAGAATGCCAGTGCTCTCGCCAAGACCCTTACTGAAAAGGGCTTCCGTATCGTTTCCGGCGGCACTGACAATCACCTGATGCTGGTGGATCTTTCCAATAAAAACATTACTGGTAAGGTGGCTCAGAATGTTCTGGATGAGGTTGGCATTACTGCCAACAAAAACACCATTCCTTTTGAGAAGCTGAGTCCGTTTGTTACCAGTGGTATTCGCCTGGGTTCTCCAGCCCTTACTACCCGCGGCTTCAAGGAGGATGACATGGTTGAGGTGGGCAATATTATTGCTTTGGCCTTGGATAATCCAGAGGATGAAGCAGCAAAGGCCCAGGCCCGTGAACGGGTAGCAACACTTTGTAAGAAATATCCGTTATATGAATGATAGGAAGTTTTTCCATTAAGTGGAAAAACATGAGCAATTGCGTTATAACACACAATGAAGCTTTGGGTGTGTTGAAACGCTCGATATGTATATTTTGCTTATGGCAAAATTTGAACAACTGCGTTATAACACACAATGATGTTTTGGGTGTGTTGAAACGCTCGGTATGTATATTTTGCTTATGGCAAAATTTGAACAATTGCGTTATAATGACAGGAGAATAAAAACAATCGAATCTCTAGGAGGAGAAATATGTCAGATATTAAAGCAACAGTAGTAGATCATCCATTAATCCAGCACAAGCTCACCATTATGCGTAAGAAGGATACCCCATCCAAGGATTTCCGTCAGCTGCTGGAAGAGATTGCTATGCTCATGACTTATGAAGTAACCCGTGATTTTCCACTGGAAGAAATTGATATTGAAACTCCTGTAGCAAAATGCAAGGCAAAGGTTCTTGCAGGCAAAAAGGTTGGCGTTGTGCCTATTCTCCGTGCAGGCCTGGGTCTTTTGAGCGGCGTTGTAAATATGATTCCATCTGCTCGCGTTGGCCATGTGGGCATGTATCGTGACCCTGCAACCCTGAAGCCGGTTGAATACTATTGCAAGCTGCCTGGGGATGTGGCTGAACGTACTTTGATCGTTGTTGATCCAATGTTGGCTACTGGTGGTTCTTCCGCAGCAGCGCTTACCCTGTTGAAGGAAAAGGGCGCCAAGAATATGATTCTCATGTGTCTGGTAGCTGCTCCTGAGGGTGTGAAGGTTATCAACAAGGAGCATCCAGATGTTCCTGTATATGTTGCAGCTATTGATGAATGCCTTAATGAAAAGGGCTATATCGTTCCAGGTCTTGGTGATGCTGGCGATAGAATCTTTGGTACTCTGTAATTCGAATACGGCTGATATTTCTGCCGGCTGGTGCATAATCTGTGCCGGTCGGCAGTTTTTTATATGAGGGGGGATTTTATGCAGAATTTTGAATTTTATTGTCCAACGGAAATCGTCTTTGGAAAAGGGGCTGAAGACAAGCTGGCAGACAAAATACGGCAACATGGCGGTACCAAGGTGTTTCTGCTTTATGGAGGCGGCAGTATCGAAAAAAGTGGCCTTCTGAAAAGGATTGAGGATAATCTGAACGAAGCAGATATTGAATTTGAAGCCATGGGCGGTGTTCAGCCAAATCCTGTGCTTTCCTTTGCCCGTGAGGCAACCGCAGAAGCACTGAAATTTGATGCTGATATGGTGCTGGCTGTTGGTGGCGGCAGTGTTATTGATTCTGCCAAGGCTGTGGCAGTAGGATTGGCTAATCCTGAGGTGGATATTGCGGAATATTGGGAAAAGGGACGTGAAATTGAGTCCTGTGCTCCTATCGGTGTAGTGCTGACGATTTCTGCTGCAGGCAGTGAAACCAGCGATTCTGCAGTTCTTACCATTGATGGAACCGGGAAAAAAGGTGGTGCCCACAGCGATATTATCCGCCCTGATTTTGCTATAATGAATCCGGAGCTGACCTTCACTTTGCCACCATTCCAGATTGCTTGCGGTGTGGCAGATATTCTCATGCACACCTTGGAACGGTATATTACCCATACGGAGGGAAATCTGTTCACTGATTTGGTGGCAGAGGCTCTTATGAAGAATGTGATTCAGCAGGGGCGTATTGCAGTTGCCAACCGCAAGAATTATGAGGCCATGAGTGAAATTATGTGGTGTGGCAGTGTTTCACATAATGGTTTCACAGGACTTGGCCGGGAAAAGGAATTTTCTGCCCATAAATTGGGTCATGTTTTGAGTGGGTTATATAATGTAACGCATGGTGCCTCATTAACTGTAATGTGGCCGGCTTGGGCAAAATATGTTTATGAGGACAACCCTGAGCGTTTTGCCAGATATGCAGAAAAGGTTTGGGGCGTAAATGCAGGTACTGTTTATGAGCGCTCCAGGGCAGGCATTCGTCTGACCATGGAATTCTTCGAGCAAATTGGTTTGCCAACTAACTTTACCAAGCTGGGTATTGGTGTTAAGGATGTGGCTGAAATAGAAAAGTTGGCTGATATTTGTACTTCCAACGGAACAAAGAAGGCTGGTGTCTTCCATCCAATGGACAAAAAGGATGTTATGGCTATTTATGAAAGCGTAAACAGATAAGATTTAAAATTTGCAGGGGGCCGTCAGTCGGTCCCCTTTTCTTTTTTTTAAGGCCTTATTTCACAACGGTATGGTTTACTTTTTCCTACTTGCATGCGCCTTTTATCCGTGTTATGATTAAGTGTGCTATGTTCAAAAACTATGCCTATTTTAGGAGGATTTACATAAATGGAGAAATTGATCATAAATGGTGGTAAGCGTCTCAAGGGGCGGGTAAAAATTAGCGGTGCTAAAAATGCGGTACTGCCAATTATTGCCGCCGCCCTGCTGGGACAGGAATCACCAAGCCGTTTGGAGGAGGTTCCAGCTCTTGATGATGTTCACACTCTTACTGAAGTGTTAAAGCAGCTGGGAGTTAAGGCTGAGTTTAACGCAGATAAGAATACCCTTTTGGTGGACAGCTCTGAAATTACCAGCTGTGAAGCACCTTATGATCTGGTTCGGAAAATGCGTGCTTCTTTCCTTATTATTGGTCCATTACTGGCCCGCTACGGCAAGGCCAAGATTTCCATGCCAGGTGGCTGCGCTATTGGTACCAGACCGATTGATTTACATCTCAAGGGCTTTGAGGCTCTAGGGGCAGATATCAATATTGGCCATGGCTTTATTGAGGCCCATGCACCAAATGGCCTAAAGGGAGCCCGTATCTATTTGGACTTCCCAAGTGTGGGGGCTACTGAGAACATTATTATGGCTGCATGTATGGCAGAAGGCCAGACAATTATTGAAAATCCTGCACAGGAGCCTGAGATTATTGACTTGGCCAACTATCTTAATGTTATGGGGGCCAACATTCGCGGTGCTGGTACAAATGTTATAAAAATTGATGGCGTTAAATGCCTTACAGGAAAAAATTACACCATTATCCCTGACCGTATTGAAGCAGGCACCTATATGGTGGCTGCGGCTATGACTAAGGGTGATGTATTTATTGAAAATGCCATTTCTGAGCATTTAAAGCCTGTTATTGCCAAGCTGAAGGAAGCCGGCGTAACTATCGAGGAGCATATTGACGGTATTCGGGTAACCTGTGATAAGGTCACAAAGGCCGTGGACATCAAGACCATGCCATATCCTGGCTTTCCTACTGATATGCAGGCGCAGTTTATGGCTATGCTGACGGTGTCTGAGGGGACCGGCATGGTTACCGAAACAGTATTTGAAAATCGCTTCATGCATGTTGATGAGCTGAAATGCATGGGAGCCCATATTAAAATTGATGGTCGCACCTCCACTGTTGAAGGCGTGCCTACTCTTACCGGCTGCCAGGTTAAGGCTACTGACCTTCGTGCCGGTGCGGCTATGGTCTTGGCCGGATTGGTGGCTGAAGGTGAAACTGCCGTTGGTTATATCCATCACATTGACAGAGGGTACGATAATCTTGTGGCAAAGCTCATTGGCTTGGGCGCTGACATTCGTCGTGTGGATGTCTGAGAAAAAGGAGTACTGAATGAACACAACTAAACTCGATCTTTCCATCATTGGTATTGTAGGTCTGGTGCTATATTTGCTGGGAAACTGGGCCATTGCAGTAACAGATCCTGTTGAGTCTAACTATACCCTTACCGCACTGGAAATGCTTCGCTCCGGGGATTATGTATCCCCAAGAATTTACGGAAATTACTGGTATGATAAACCAGCCTTTTTCTACTGGGAGCTTATAGTAGCTTATAAGCTGTTTGGCGTTAATGAATTTGCTGCACGATTTTTCCCAGGGGTATTTGGTGCTCTGGGATTAATGCTGACATATCTTTTTGCCAAGAACATATATGACCGTAAGACTGGTCTTATGGCTGCCGGTATTTTGGGGACCTGCTTTGAATATTGGCTCCTCTCAAAAACAATTATCACGGATTTGACGCTGTTTGTTTTCTTCAATGGCGTTTTGATGGCCTTCTATTTGGGGTACAGTACCGGCAGGAGAAGCTGGTATTATCTCTGTTATATTCTGGCGGGGCTTGCTACTTTGGATAAGGGCCCTATCGGAATATTGCTTCCGGGTTTTATCATACTTGTTTATCTCTGCATCAGGCGAGATTTTAGGGAAATTCTCAGACTTAAATGGATTTCCGGATTGATCATGTATATTATTACTGCCGGAAGCTGGTATTATGCCATGTATACCATCCACGGCATGGATTTTGTAAATAACTTTCTTGGCGTTCACAACTTCCTTAGAGCTACCCAGTCAGAGCATGAGCAGTGGAATGTTTGGTGGTACTACACCATGATTTTCTTTGCGGGCTGTTTGCCTTGGTGCTGGACGTTGCCAGCGGCAATTTGGAAAGTAATCAAGCGGCAGCAGCTGCCACAGCTTGATATGCCTGCAGGCTTTCTGCTGACCTGGGCACTTATTGTAAATATTTTTTATCAGTGCATGGCAACCAAATATACCACCTATACCTTACCGGGGCTTTTACCTATTGCTATACTAATGGCATGCTATCTCTACAAAAGAGAAACTCTGGTAAAACGTACTGTGGCTGTAATGCTGGTAGTTTATGTTGTACTTACCTTTGCGGTGGCAGCACCTGTATGCAACACCAAGGGCTATTCCTTCAAAAATGTGGCGGCAGTGTACAAGGACCAGATTAAGGATGATGATGTGCTGATAATGTATGGTGACTACAGAACATCAGCGGTATTTTATGGTGATAAAATTGCGTATAAGGTGGAGCGTGCTGAGTCCATTCCGGGGATGCTTCCAGACGGTAAGAGCTGGAATGCCAAGAACGTGATGCCATTTATGGCCATCGAAGAAATACCAACGGACAAGAATGTATATCTGATTCTTCAGGAAAAAGCCTTTAATCAGTTTGATAAAGAGTTCAATCCGGCTGAATGGCAGTTGCTTGGAGATGTGGAATACGCCAGAGTATATCTGCGTAAAGCAAAATAACAAAAAAATTCCCTTAGTGTAAGCTGAGGGAATTTTTTTATATGATGCAAAATTTGATGGAATTTGTAAATCTCCTTGATTTTTCCTTTATAATGGTGTAAATTTTATGTCAGTGTATTTATAACTGTCAAGACACCTGTGTAAGGAGATGTAATGTATGATTTTAGACAGATTGGAAAGGATGCCTGTAGGCTCCTTTCATTATAAGTTGTTACTGGTAACAGGGCTAGGATGGCTATTTGATAGCATGGACACTGGCCTTATAGCCTTTGTACTTCCTGTACTTGCCAAGGAATGGGGCTTGTCCCCTGAGCAGATGGGCTGGATCGGAAGTATTGGCCTTATTGGTATGGCTCTTGGTGCTGTTATTTCCGGGACCTTGGCTGACCGCATTGGGCGTAAGAAGGTATTTACCATTACAGTTTTGATGTATGCTCTGGCTACCGGTATGTGTGCCCTGGCCTGGAGCTATGAGTCATTGCTGTTTTTCAGATTTTTGGTTGGTTTTGGTTTGGGTGGTGAGTTGCCTGTGGCTGCAACTCTCATGTCTGAATACGCCCCAACAAAACTGCGTGGGCGTTTTATCGTACTTTTGGAGAGCTTCTGGGGAATTGGCTGGCTGGTGGCTGCCTGCATCTCTTATCTGATCATTCCTCAGTTTGGTTGGAAAATAGCATTTGTAATCGGTACTTTGCCTGCTCTTTACGTGTTCCTCATCAGACTTCACATGCCTGAGTCTGTACGATATCTTATTTCAAAAAATAAGATTGAAGAGGCCAAGGAGATTATTCTTGACCTGGAGAAGAAGCTACACGTAATAAGCCAGCCCTTTGAAAATGCTCTTACTGCAGCAGAAATAGGAAGTGCCAATGAAAAGACACCTGGTCCATTAAGCCTTTTCAACAGAAATTATATGAAACGTACTATTATGCTGTGGTTGGCATGGTTTGGAATTGTTTACAGCTACTATGGTATTTTTATGTGGCTTCCTTCCATCGTGTTCCAGCAGGGCTTTGCCGTGGTCAAGACCTTTGAGTACGTTTTAATAATGACAGTTGCTCAGTTGCCGGGATATTATTGTGCCGCATGGTTGGTGGATGTGATTGGCAGAAAGTATACTCTGTCCATATTCCTGCTTATGAGTGGTGTAGCAAGCTACTTCTTCGGAAATGCAGCTTCTCCTGAGACACTGCTCTTATGGGGAGCGACCATGTCCTTCTTTAATCTTGGTGCCTGGGGCGTTATTTATACCTATACTCCGGAGCTGTATCCGACATCTATTCGTGCCTTGGGCAGTGGCTGGGCCGCCGGCTTTGGTCGAATCGGAGGTATGATTGCTCCTGCATTAGTAGGTATCATGCTGGCAAATCAGCTGGGAATCGGAAATGTATTTCTTATGTTTGCCGGTGTCCTTATAGTGGTTTCTCTGGTGGTTTTGACCATGGGTGTGGAAACCAGACAGCGTCAGCTGGAGGATATCAGTTTTACATCAGATTTATTTAAAATTGACAAAGATAATGTAGAAAGTGTACAATAACACTGTTGCGGATGTAGCTCAGATGGATAGAGCATCTGCCTCCTAAGCAGAGGGCCGTGGGTTCGACTCCCGCCATTCGCACCAGATGAAAATAACCTCGAAGCTAGTGTTTATGCCGGCTTCGAGGTTTTCTTTTTTGCTGTATGAATTGACTTTGTACCTTTGTCACAAAAATTATATAATAATTGTGGTAACAATTATTGAAGGGAGGGCTTATATGAAAATAACTTTAATGTGCAAAGATATTCCTGTTTGCAGTTTTAATATAGATACCGTTTCTGGTTGGATTCAAGACAAGATTGCTACAATTAATGTGGAATATTTGCCATTATCCGTTCAGTACAGTCATGATAGCACCTCTGCATTGAAAAACTGGATTGATAACCGTAGTGTTTCGGTAAACCGCAAGGATTTGGCTGCTATGCTGAATGCCTATGGTGTAGAAACGCCTGCAGCAATTTCATTTAAGAATCTTGGCCTTAATCTTTCAGACCAGTACTGGTTCAAGCCTGAAGACTTTGAGCTGGACTGGGAAGATGTGAATCTGTTTGAAAATGATTTCAAAAAGCAGAGTTTCAAATCAATAAAATTTGGAGAATCAAGTTATTCACCAGATAGCAGTTCAAACGGTGAACTGCCTAAGTTTTGGTGCATTGAAGATAACAAGCGTATTTTGTATAAAGAGGGGACTGCGCCATACGACCAACAGCCTTATAACGAGGTATTTGCTTCAAAGCTGTTGACAGAACTAGGATTGCCTCATGTAGACTATAAATTGGTTTATGATGATGAGGCAGAGCAGGCTTATTGCACCTGTGAGACTTTTATAACTCCGGATACTGAATATGTACCTGCGTTAGAAGTAAGAAGTGTCTTACCAAAATTGAACCATGAGGACACTTATCAGCATGTTCTGAGGTGTATGGAAAAACTGGAGATAGTGGTGGAGCCAAAAGAAATTGATAATATGCTGGCCTTTGATTATCTGATTCATAATTCAGACCGTCACTATGGTAATTTTGGTTTTATCAGGGATGTAAATACTCAGAAATTCCTGGGTATGGCTCCAATATTTGATAATGGAAACAGCTTATGGTATCAGAAAATCAATAAACAGATGAAATTCCGTAAGCAGCCTTCAAAGCCATTTAAGGAAACACAGGAGGAGCAGTTAAAACTCATAAAGACCGCAAACCTTGAACTGGATAAACTTTCTCCTGATAAGGTGGATGCTCTAATAGATGAAGTATTTACAGCTAACCCACTATTTGATTTGGAGAGATTAGAGCAGTTGAAATACAATTTGAGGTACACAAGAAATAACATTATAGAACATCAGAAATAATCTCATACATCAAAAAGGCCGTCCGGTATAATGATATGCTCCCCCTATGATGACAGTTTTATTTTTTACTGTCTCCCATAGGGGGAGCATATCAGGCTGCCTGACGGCAGCACCATTTTCCTTTTTAAATGTGCAGTATGTCCAAAGAGTGGCTTAGTATGATATAATGAAGCAGGTGATAAGTGTGAAAAAGTACGACTCTCATGGAAAACCATTCGAGTATCCAACCCTTGTTTTGAATAAGTCGGAATATGTTAAAATAATAAGTGAAATAAACAGCAATTACGACTTATACAGAGGTAAGAAGATTGCGTTCCATTCTTCTGTCGGAGAGGATAATTGTTTTTACATGTATTATTTTGAGAACCATGGATTTAACGATTACAATATCATTGACAGATTTGGATTTTAGCAAGGAGGGTTATTATGGAAGAATTATACAATAGATTAAATGCTGTGCCGGATGCATATTCTTCTTTCGTATTAGGCGTAATAATTTATGTAAAACAAAAGCCTGAAAGATTGAAAAAAGTCATGGATTTCTTAAAAACATCAGATAGTCTTACATCCTCTGAGATTGGCGAGTTTATCGTATCTCAGCCTGATTTCCATGAATTTGGTGCCAGCAGACAGCAGGAAGAAGCAAGTTAATTCAAAGGTATCACCCCCGCCAAAGGTTAACATTGGCGGGGTTTTATTGTGTCTTCTTTATTGTTTCTCTACAAGGCTTTGATACATTTTCATCAGCTCAGCCACATATTCAGATTACTTCATTGTATGCCAATCAAATCCTTATTTTATAAACTATTATGAATAATTATAAAAATATTATGCGATAGCAAATGACAATTATGCTAAAATTAGTTAAAGGGGGTATAAAAATGAGTAGAAAAGTGATTTTGTTAGTTCTTGTGGCATTGTTGTCTGCGTTTGTTGTGCAAAATGCCACTATACAGAGTGTAAATGCACGCTATATAGACGAAGTTCCTGTCCCTAACAGTAAAATTCTACATAAGTATGTATATTTTGATGAAGCACGTAATTATTTTATGCCATCTTTTTTGGCTGGAAACAAAGGCGGTTCAGTAGTAGATTTATCTTCTGTTAGCGAAAAGGAACCAGGTGTATATATAGCTTTAAAATCGCAATGGTGGTATAAAGATGATTATATTGAACCAAATGGGTATGTCTATATAAAGACATTAGATGAAAAGAACAACAAGTATCAATACGGATTTGCCAAAACATCATATGGGCCAGACAGATGGTTTTATCTGTCTGGCCCATATGATGTTTTGGATGTTCAGGTGATTATTAAAAAAGCTAAGGAGAAAGGATCTGCTAATAACAACAGTCAAAATACACAACCTAAAGTAGACCCTACAACAGTTGATTTGATGAAGTGCTGGCAGGAAGATGTTGATGCGTGAACTTTAGAGGATGGCAGTATGTTGACTATATATGATGGTATGCCTGAAGCAGAGGTAAAAAATAATTTTATACATTGGCAGGTTAAGAATTATGAGTATCACCCAGAGACAAAATCTTCGCTAGAATATATCAGCTATTCAATGGAACGTGGTAATAATCAATTACGTGAAGTCCTGCGCATTTATAAAATTCCAGATCAAAACACTGTAGTACCTTTGAAGATATTAAGAATCGCATAGGAAATAAAACAAGGTAAAAAAGCATCTTTTGAACCCTATTTTGAACCACATTGAACCTTCATAATATATTATTTGCTTAAGAGATGTATAATATGAAAGAAAATGCGTATATATAATGGAAGAAGAACAACTAAAATATGAAATATACAAAATGTTTTTCGAGCAAAACATCTCCTAAGCAGAGGGCCGTGGGTTCGACTCCCGCCATTCGCACCAGATGAAAATAACCTCGAAGCTAGTATTATACTGGTTTCGGGGTTTTTCTTTTCCCTAAAGTAGGAAAGAATTCCTGTTATGCAAAAACTGACAGAATTTTTTGTAAAATCTCTTGCAATTTGCATAATAAGGTGCTATTCTCAGAGTAAGGAGATTTGTATACAAAATACAAGAACGTACAAAAAGAAAAAACAAGGTAAAAAAGGAGAGAATAAGATGAGAAAAGAACATGACTTCTTAGGCGAATTGGAAGTTCCAGATGATGTTTACTATGGTGTACAGACTTTGCGTGCTATTGAGAACTTTAAAATTACTGGGCAACGGGTAGACAGTGATTTTGTTCAGGCAATGGCAAAGGTAAAGAAAGCCACTGTATTGGCCAATTTGTCCACAGGTCGTATGCCTGAAAAAATTGGTAAAGCTCTGATTCAGGCCGCTGATGAAATTATTGATGGTAAGCTGTTGGATCAGTTCCCTGTGGATCCTATTCAGGGCGGTGCCGGTACTTCCTTTAATATGAACATGAATGAGGTACTTTGCAATCGTGCTTTGGAGCTGACTGGTGAGGCTAAGGGTCGGTATGACATTATTTCTCCAAACAACCATGGTAATATGGCTCAGTCCACCAATGATACATTCCCAACTGCTATTAAGGTTTGTCTGAATTATAAGGGCAAGATTTTGATTAAGTCCCTGAATCGTTTGGTTGATGAGCTGGAAAAGAAGGGTGAGGAATTTAAGGACATCGTTAAGATGGGCCGTACTCATCTGCAGGATGCTGTTCCAATTACCCTTGGTCAGGAAATGTATTCTTATGCTTCCTCTATTCGTCGTGGTATAGAGCGTATCCAGCATGCCCTTGATACTATACATTATGTAAATATGGGTGGTACTGCTGTAGGTACTGGCCTTAATGCGGAGCCACAGTATATTATTAATGTTGCCAAATCTTTGAGTGAGGTTACTGGTGAAACCTATAAGACTGCTGACAACATGATTGATGCCACCAATAATACTGACGGCTTTGCTGATGTTTCTTCCGCTTTGAAAAACACTGCATTAGTAATTATTAAGATGTGTAATGACTTCCGTATGATGGCCTCTGGTCCTCGTTGCGGTTATTACGAGTTGAAGCTGCCTATGCGTCAGCCAGGCTCCTCCATTATGCCAGGCAAGGTAAATCCGGTTATCGCAGAGGTATTGAATCAGACCTGCTATCAGGTTATCGGCAATGATCTTGCTGTTACCTTAGGCGTAGAAAATGGTCAGTTTGAGCTGAATGTTATGGAGCCTGTTATGGCCTTTAATATGTTCAACTCAATTAATTATCTCACTAATGCGATTGATGGCTTCGTTGACAAGCTCCTGTTGAAGCTGGAGCCTAATAAGGAGCAGTGCCAGATGTGGATTGACAGAAGTGTGGGTATCGTAACTGCACTGTTGCCTCATGTAGGCTATGAAAATTCTGCTATGATGGCCAAGGAAGCATATAATACCGGGCGTCCTATCAGAGAGGTTGTTTTGGAAAAGGGCCTCCTCACCAAGGAAGAAATCGATAAGATTCTGGCCCCAGCAGCCATGACCACTCCAGGTATTGCCGGAAAAGATTAAGAGCCTAACTTTCAACCAATACAATTCCTTTTACAGAGGCAGCCTCTCATTTTGAGGGGCTGTCTTTGTGTTGTGGAAATTAAAAGACAAAAAAGTCCTAATTTTAAAGAATAATCAGCAGGAATATTTTGTTAAGTAGAGAATTCTATAAAATGACTTAAATTGTAAAATTGTGGTATAATTACAATATATGGGAAAGGGAGGTGGCATAAATGGCTGATAAGTTAAAAATCCTTATTACTGATGATTCAAAGCTGCTTAGAAAGAAGCTCCGTGCAGAATTGGAGCTGCTAGGCTGTGAAGTCATTGAGGCAGAAAATGGCAAGGAAGCCATTATGAAGGATCTTCAGGAGCAGCCAGATGGTGTCATTCTTGACATCGTTATGCCGGAGGTTGGAGGTATTGAAGCACTCCAAGTAATAAAAGAGGTTAATCCTGATATACCTATTATCATGCTTTCTTCTGCTGGAACATCCCAGAAGTTGAAGGAGACTTTGGAACTGGGAGCCTTGGATTTCATTCAGAAGCCATATACTTCTGATCAGATCAGACAGGCTGTTGAGAGAATCCGCAGAAAGGTTGAGGAGAATGGGAAATAGATACTTTTCGCAGTATTTGTTAAATACCGGTGTTTTGGAATCCAGCAATATCGGTTATGTAATGCCCAAATCAGCCCACGCTGTTCCTCAGTTGCATGTTTTGGCTGTTCAAAAAGGTTTGTTGTCAGATGCACAAATTGATGAACTGGCAGGTTCAGATGATGCAGCCAAGACAATCGTGGAAAAGGCTTTTTTGTCCGTCGACCAAGTGGCATCCTTAAAGGATGAGAGTCCGGACAGGGCAGCCAAAATGGCCCAGGTTTTGCTGGATGAAAAGCTGGCAGATATAAAGACTTTGAACCGTTGCTTCCGTGAAAGTGCCCCGGAAGCTGTGCATCCTGTTGTTGATGCAGTAAAGAAGATTACCCGTACGTACGATGGACTGAACCCTGTAGATGATGCCTATGGAAAATATGCAGAGATGTTCGTAGGTGCATTGCAGCGATTTATGGACACGGATGCGGTTGTCCTTACTGAGCCGGCTGAGCCGGTCATTGAAGATTCTCTTATTGTGTCCCAGAGTATGGGAGGTGCCATTTCGGTGTCTGCTGCTATTCTGACTAACGAGGATTCCTTTTTGGAGATGGCAAATCGATACAGTGGCGAAAAGTTTGATAACATTGATGAACTTGCCGAGGATAGTCTGGCGGAGTTCGTAAATGTAATTAATGGCTTGTACATTGTCGAGCAGTCAGGTCAGGATGTGGACATGGATTTGGATACGCCAAAGATTGGGCGTAATTCCTGCCCTATGGCCAGCAGCTTAGTGGCCATGCGGATAGTGACGGATTTTGGCTCCTTTGTGCTTTATCTGGCAGAGGATGAATTCATGTATTAATAGGATGAAGCTTAATACAGTTAGGGGAAGTAAGGGCTTTTTCAGTATATAAAAGTCCTTTACTTTTTTTGCAAAAAAAGTTGTTGACAAGTTACTTTTTATTTGTTAAACTATGTCTTGTCGTGATGAGCCGACAATAACTGAATAGTTTTTATACTTATTCAAACAAGTGGAGAGTTGTCCGAGTGGTTGAAGGAGCACGCCTGGAAAGCGTGTGTACGGGTTACTGTACCGAGAGTTCGAATCTCTCACTCTCCGCCATTTTTATATCTTAAAATAAGTTGTTTTTTTACAAGCGGTCTTTCTAAGATTGGACCGCAGTGTCTTGGTCTCGCGCAAGGCAGCCTCATGAACCTCGTCAGGTCCGGAAGGAAGCAGCGATAAGTGAATCGTTGTCTGTGCCGTGAGGTAGCCTGGGTACTGTGGCCCAATGTTGGAAAGACTTTCCTTACCTTTTAGGTAAGGCTTTTTTTGTGCCGAAAAATAGACCGGTATGGTATAATAACCATGTATGTTTAGGAGGTGCAGGAATATGGCTTATATGGCCCTATATAGAAAGTGGCGTCCTGATAATTTTGCCAATCTGGTAGGACAGGACCATGTTAGTCGGACCTTGGCAAATGCCATCAAAAGCGGCAGAATAGGACATGCCTATTTATTTACTGGTCCTCGGGGTACTGGTAAGACCAGTACGGCAAGGATTCTGGCTAAGGCCCTTAACTGTGAGCAGGGCCCCACTATTGAGCCCTGTAACCAGTGTGAGTCCTGTCGGCGGATTAATTCCGGCAGTTCCATGGATGTGTTTGAAATAGATGCTGCCTCAAACCGTGGTATTGATGAAATACGCGATTTGCTGGATACGGTGAAATTTGCGCCAGTGAATGGCCGCTTCAAGATATATATAATAGATGAGGTTCACATGCTTTCCAAGGATGCCTTCAATGCACTCTTGAAGACGTTGGAGGAGCCTCCTGAGCATGTGGTATTCATTATGGCCACTACTGAGATTCACAAGGTGTTGCCTACCATTCAGTCCCGTTGTCAGCGCTATGATTTTAAGCGTATTACCGTGGATGATATTTTTAACCGATTAAAAACAGTAGTTGAGGACATGGACATAAAGGCTGATGATGACGCCTTGCGTATGATTGCCGTCAAGGCTGATGGTGGTATGCGTGATGCCCTTAGTATCCTTGATCAGTGCATTGCCCTTTCGGAGCAGAGTCTGACTATAGACAGGGTCCAGCAGCTTTTGGGCCTTGTGGGCAAGGAATGGTTGGATAAGCTGGTAGGTGCACTGCAGTCTAAGGAGGCCGCAGCTGTGCTTACTATGGTGGATGAAATAATTCGGGCTGGAAAGGATTTGCAGCAGGTTCTCGGAGAGTTGGGAATACATTTTAGAGGACTTATGATATTTAAGGCGGCAGGTCTTGTTGATGGTGTAGATTACTACAGCCAGACAGATGAGTCTATCAAAAAACAGGCCGCGGGCTTTACTCAGGAACAAATCATTTGGATAATTCGTCGCGTTCATGAGGCTGCTAATGAGGTTAAATGGTCTCCACAGCCACGAATCGCAGTGGAGGCAGCATTACTGGAAATTTGTCAGCGGGATAATCTTATGAATGTCGCTGGTACAACTGATAAAGCTTCAACTGTCCAGCCGGTGGATGATGGCCGTATTGCCCAGCTGGAGGCAAAATTGGCCCGTATGATGGGGATGCTAAAGAGCGGCGGGGCTTCCGGGAATGGTGTATCCGGACCGGCTCCGGTTGCTGCAACACATTCGGCAGCGAAGGTGACTAGCGCCACAGCCAAACCAATTCAGGTGGCAGCCAATATTACTGAAGACGGTGTGGAGCTTTGGCAAAGAACGCTGGATAATCTCAGGTCTACAGGCAAAGAACAGGTTATGGCCTGTCTTCAGAATTGTACATTTATGGGATTAAATGATGTACAGTTTGTGCTTGGTACTCCAAGGGGGGTTATAAAGGGCCTGTTGGAGCGCATATACAGAAAAAATATCGAGGAGGCTTTCAATGGTGTTAGTGGACTGAATCTTAGTCTGGTTTGCCAGGAGGTGGAAACGGTTCCGGAGCCAACACCAAGAAAAGGGGATATTCAGGAGGATGTGCCCCCACCAACGGATGACGATTTTGGTATCAGCGAGCTGCAGGATGATGAGAAGGAACGCCTTGATAAAGCAGTGGATGTGTTTGGGGATGGCTTTGTTCACCCTGAGGATTTGCAATAGTTTTGAATTTGACGCATAATCTATATTTTGATAGCATTAGCGTATGATGTTTACAAATAATTATTCGTATTTTTTAAGGAGGAATAAATTAATGTTTGGTGGTATGGGTGGCATGAACAACATGAACGGCATGATGAAGAAAATGCAGAAGCTCCAGAAGCAGATGACTGCAATGCAGGAGGAGCTGAAGCAGAAGACTGTAGACGTAACTGCAGGTGGTGGTGCCGTTAAGATTACCATGAATGGTGAGAAGGAAGTAAAGGGGATTGTAATTGACCCGGCTGCAGTGGATCCTGAGGATGTAGAAATGCTCCAGGACTTGTTGGCAGCTGCTTTCAATGAGGCTTCCAAGAAGGTGGATGAAATGATGGCCAGCGAGATGGGCAAGCTCACTGGTGGTCTTGGTCTGCCTCCGGGGATGTTTTAATCAATGCAGTATATAGCTCCCTTGGCAGAACTAATTGAGCATTTTCGCGCCCTGCCCGGCATTGGCAACAAGACTGCAGTGCGGTTGGCCTATCATGTTTTAGATATGGATATGGAAAAGGCCAGAGGTTTGGCTGGTGCTATTATGCGTGCCAAGGAAAAAATAGGTTATTGTAAGGTTTGCTTTAATTTAAGTGACGAGGACCCTTGTCATATATGCAAATCTGAAAATCGGGATCATTCTGTTATTTGTGTGGTGGAGCAGCCTCAGGATGTGGCTGCCATGGAAAGAATGCGGGATTTCAAGGGCGTATATCATGTACTTCACGGTGCATTGTCACCTCTTGAAGGGGTTGGCCCGGAAAATCTCAAAATCAAGGAGCTGATAAACAGGCTTCAGGATGACAGAGTGAAGGAAATTATAATGGCTACGAACCCTAATGTGGAAGGTGAGGCAACTGCAATGTATATTGCCAAGTTGCTAAAACCAATCGGGGTGAAGGTTACTCGTATTGCCCATGGCTTGCCGGTGGGCGGCGATTTGGAATACGCTGACGAGGTTACCCTTTCCAGGGCCATGGAAAATAGAATTGAATTGTAATCTTAGTTACAGGCTGGCGTAAGTCAGCCTGTAAATGTTTTGGAGGAAATACTATGCTTACTTTTTTAGGATTTGTAGCGTTGGCCGTCTGTATTTATATTATTGGCAAGCTAATAGCTCTGCCATTTAAAATTATCAAAAACATTGTGGTGGGACTTATTGTTGGCTCTGCAGCCATTTGGGCAGTAAATCTCTTTGGCATGGGAATAGAGATGAACGTGGTGAATGCCCTGATTGCCAGTGTGGTAGTTTACATAATCTCATCATTTATTTAAAAAATTAAAATTTATGTTGACATCTAAAACAAAAACCTGTAATATAGGACAAGTCGTCGCCAATAACGCAGAGATGGACAGTTAAGGTAACGGCATCCAGTATAGCTTGTGCAAAGTGATGTTAAATAGTTTTTAAAAAATTTAAAAAACTGCTTGACAGATACCTATGAAAAAAGATATACTAAACAAGTCGCCTCACGAAGCAAGAGCTTCTGAGAAAGATTGTACACGAAGTAATTTTTGGTCGTAGCGAGGCGCGACGCAGCAAAACGACGAAGACGTACACAAACTGGTACGTCGAGGAATTTTGCAAGGAGCAACAAAGCTACGGACAAAAACGACGAGTGTGGTGTTCTTTGAAAACTAAACAATGCAACAGGAATCATGCACACATGATTCAAGCCAGATGAATTGGTAATGTTTTTTAAAACATTAAACATATAAAACCAAGAAATTCCTTTATTAAAAGGTAATTCTAAAAACTTTAAGAGCCATTCAGGTTCTTCAAAATATTTTTTTGGAGAGTTTGATCCTGGCTCAGGACGAACGCTGGCGGCGTGCTTAACACATGCAAGTCGAACGGGAAGACATTTCTAACACCGAGCTTCTAAGTTGGTGTTACTCTATAGACAGCGTCGTGAGAGCTCGAAGAGCCTCACCACACTTTATTAAAGAGATTAACACTTTTAGCAGTTGGGTGTTAGAAATGGATTCTAGTGGCAAACGGGTGAGTAACGCGTAGGCAACCTGCCCTTCAGATGGGGACAACATTTCGAAAGGAATGCTAATACCGAATGACGTACATTGGTCGCATGACCGATGTACCAAAGGCCGG
>NZ_JAZTZI010000003.1:0-68601 GCF_045637405.1 Anaerovibrio sp. | reverse complement strand
ATAACTTATAAGTTATAATTTTGTAAGAAGGGAGTATACACATTGTATAACATACGTTTTTATGAGGATGAGAACGGTATATCAGAAACAAGAGAGTATATTCGCTCTATTATTTCTAAGCAGGATAAACATAATCGTATAAAAGCAAATAAGATAAACGATTATATGAAAGTATTGCGTGCTAATGGAACTAGAGCAGGAAAACCCTTTGTGAAGCATGTTGATGGAGATATATGGGAGTTGCGCCCACTAGATGACAGGTTCATGTTTGCCTTGTGGACAGGGCAAACTTTTCTGATACTGAATCATTTTGTTAAGAAGTCGCAAAAGACACCAAAACGAGAAATAGAAAGAGCAAGAAATATGTTGAAAAACTACGTCGGGAGGATTGGTCGTAATGAATAAGCAATATAAAGACGCGGTGAATGATGCGAAAACCAAGCTGGTTGATTATAGGAAACGGCATGGTACTGATGAGAAATATGTTGATGAATGGGAAGCTTTGGAGAAACAATATTTTACTTCTGAAGAAATTTCTGAAAGTGATTTGAGGGTTGCACTTATCTCCGAAATTATAGCAGCTCGTAATGAGAAAGGAATTACTCAGAAGCACCTGGAGGAATTGAGCGGTGTAAAGCAACCGGTTATTGCCCGAATGGAACGGGGGAGTGCAAATTCTACACTATCTACAGTGTTAAAAGTATTGGCACCTTTGGGGAAAACCTTGCGAGTGGTACCAATAGAAAGATAAGATGTAAACTATTATTTCACAAACCTTTGCAGTAAGCATACAAAACACCTCCCTTGTATACACCTATTATGTATACAGGGGAGGTGTTTTTGGTTAATAATATAATCGAGTTTCTTATTTTTCTTTTTCCACCAAATTAACTACATTTTCCTGCAGACCCTTCAGGAAGGCTGGGTTAGGGGTGTTCTGAATCTTCTGCTGGTCAAGGACGATTTCCACCTTGCAGTCCTTGAGGGCTTCCTCAACCTGTGGTATACTCTGGCCGCCCCAGCCGTAGGAGCCAAAGGCAAAGCCCTTCAATCCCTTTGGAGCCAGGCCCTTCATGTAGCAGAAGAAGCCGGCGATGGACGGCATCATCTGATTGTTTATGGTAGGGGAGCCAACGGCAATATATTTGGCGTCAAGAAGCTCCGTCATAACATCGGAAATATGGTCACATCTGAGGTCAAAGAGCTTTGGCTCTATGCCGGCCTTGTTAAAGGCATCAGCCACGTTCTTGGCCATGATTTCCGTGGTGTGCCACATGGTATCAAAGACCACAACAGCCTTGTCGGTTTTTTTAAAGGAGCTCCAATCCTTGTAGGCCTGAATAATTTCAGGAATATGCTTTCTCCAGGATACGCCGTGACCAGTGGCAATCATGCTGATTTTAAGGCCTTCCAGTGCAGAAATAGCCTTGGTAGCCTGGGCACCAAATGGCATGAGAATGTTGGCATAATATTTCTTGGCCTGGTGCATAACCTCATGCAGGTCGGTTTCGTCCTCAAAACGGGCAGTAGTAGCCAAATGCTGGCCAAAAGCATCATTGGCGAATAAAAGCTCCTCCTCCGGGCAGTAGGTAACCATACTGTCTGGCCAGTGAAGCATAGGTGTTGGTACGAAGGTGAGGGTACGCTTGCCTAAGGACAAGGTATCACCGGCTTTTACAGCAATATAATCACGTTCACCATAGCGGCCGGTCAATCCCTTCAGTCCGTTAGGGTCGCTGGTAACAATCTTGGCATTAGGGCAATGCTGCATCATAAATGGAATACCGCCGGAATGGTCTGGTTCAACATGATTTGAAACGATATAATCAATCTTGGCCGGGTCAATAATAGTTCTGAGGCGGCCAAACATTTCCATACAGAATGGTGCCTTTACGGTATCAATAAGGGTAATCTTGTCGTCAATAATGAGATAGGCGTTATAGGTAGAACCACGGTCAGTACTGTAGCCGTGGAAGCTGCGCATGGAATAGTCCATGGAGCCAACCCAATAAATGCCTGGCTTAAATTCAACTGAAAACATTAATAAAACCACCTTTCAAAATAAAATAATAGTCAAAAAAACATTTGTAGACTAAAATGTAGTGTATAGGTTAATTATAACGCAGATATACTAAAATTTCTCTGAAAAATTAAAAATTTAAATATATTGTTGGTGTGGAGGTAAGTAATGCGCCACGATTGGTCAAAACTAAAGAAGGATAAAAAGTTTCGGATGGCAGGAGCTGTGTGTTTGCTGCTGGTTTTAATACTGGGATATTTTTTGTTTGTGAAGGGCAGTAATGATAATAAAAGACCAGAGCTTGCTTTGCCTAAGATTGCCACATATCAGGTGAAGCGGGCCGATATGAAGCGTCATATTGTGCTGTCCGGTCATACCACGGCTGATGCCACCATTGTGTTGGCTCCAAAATATAACGGTCATGTGAAGTCAGTAAATGTTCAGCTGGGTGACCAGGTGGCCGAAGGGGATATTCTTTTGGTTCAGGACACCGGGGATTTGGATATTGCCATTATGCAGGGGGAGGCGGCTACAGAGGCTGCCCTGGCTGACACCGAAACGGAGGAGGCCTCCTATAATGCCAATCTTGCCAGAGCCGGTGCGGCCTACGAAATAGAAAAAAGTCGTTATGAGCGACAGCAATACCTTTACACTATAGGTGCTATATCCCTGGAACGACTGGAAACTGCTAAAAATACCTATGTTACCTCCAAGGCTGAATACGATGCCCTTATGGATCAGAACAATGGCAGCTCTCCTGCTAGTGTCCGCTCCAAGCTGTATAACGCCCGCAAAAACGCCTATAGCGTGGATGCACTGAGGAAGCAGCGTGAGGATATGTTCATAAGAGCGCCCAGAAGCGGTGTTATCGGTTATCGAAATGTAGAGGTGGGCAGCTATCTTACTGCCGGAAGCAAGGTGCTTACATTGGTAGATAACAGTCATCTTTATGTGGACTGTACCCTTTCGGAAAATGATGCTGCTCTCCTTACTACGGGAATGCCTGTGAACGTCACTATTGATGCCATGGGTGCCACATATAATGGCAAGGTTGTATATGTAAGTCCTGCCATGAGCGATGAGTCAAAGTCCTATTCGGTTCGTATTTCCCTTGATGTAGCCAAGGGGGATATTAAGGCGGGCTTATTTGCCAGAACCTCTCTGGATATTTTGCAGCGTCGTGATACATTATTTGCCCCAAAGGATGCACTCTTGTCCAAGAACGGCAAAACCACAGTATTTGTGTATAACCCGGATACGGAGACAGTGGAGGAGCGTGAAATCACCCTTGGCCTTATAAACGATGATGAGGTGGAAATCCTTACTGGTATTAATGAAGGGGAGATAGTGGCTGTTTCCTCTATTGATCGTCTGAAGAATGGGGGCAGGGTGACCTTGGAATCACCAGATGAAGCAGGTGATGGAAATTGATGAATATTACAAGATTTTCCATTAAGCGTCCTGTGGGCATATCAATGATTGTATGCCTCTTTGTTGTGTTGGGATTGTTTAGCTTTATCCGTATCGGGGTGGAGCTTTTGCCAGCGGTAAATACACCGTATATAACTGTAATGGTGAAATATCCGGGGGCCAGTGCCGAGTCAGTTGAGCAGCAGGTGGTTAAGCCTGTGGAGGAGGCTCTGTCTTCCCTTTCAAATGTAAAAAATATCCAGTCCACTGCCCAATATGAGCGGGCAAGGGTAACTGTAGAGCTGGAATTTGACGCGGATGCGGACAGCGCGGCTATTGATGCCACAAAAAAGGTGGAGGCCATAAGGTACAATCTGCCGGATGAAGCAGATGAGCCGGTGGTTATAAAGCGTGACGACAATGACGAGCCTATTGTAGAGGTGGCAGTAACCTCTGAGCATTCCATGTCGGATATGTATTCCAAGGTGGACAAGGTATTTGCCGATGAGCTGCAACAGGCAGGCGGTGTTTCTGAAATAGAGGTTTTTGGTGGTCTCGATAAGGAAGTGGCCGTCGAGGTGGATAAGGACAAGATGGCGGCCTACAAGCTGAACCTCAATGATATTGTGACGGCTATCAAGAAGGAAAACAAGCTGCTGCCATCAGGCACTATTTATACTGATAAGTACAAGTCCGATGTAAGGGCTGTGGCACAGTATGAGAAGGCCTCGGATATTGAAAAGATATTTGTACAGAATTCCGGTAAGGCTCAGATTCCTCTTACTGCTGTGGCTTCAGTTCGCCACCAGAATGCCAGGGTGAACCGCTATGGAGAATTTAACGGCGAATCCTCGGTAATGATGCTTATCTACAAAAACAGCGATGCCAATGTGGTGGAAACAGCAGATAACATTGAAAGAAAGCTGGAAAATATTCGCCAGGAAAATCCCGATTATCAGTTTACTGTTACCAGCAATGATGCGGATTATGTGCGAAATTCCTTGAATAATACCTTGGGCACTCTCATTGAGGGCCTTATTACCACCGGCTTGGTGCTGTTCCTGTTTTTGCGGGGCTGGCGTTCCATGGCGGCGGTTATGGTGGCCATTCCAACCTCCTTGATAGCCACATTTTTCGTGATGTATTCTGCGGGGTTTACCTTTAACATGATGTCCCTTATGGGTATGACACTGTGTATCGGTATATTGGTGGATGATTCCGTGGTGGTACTGGAAAATATTATCCGCCATTTGAAAATGGGGGAGGCTCCGGATGAGGCTGCAGAAAATGGCCGAATGGAAATCGGCATGGCGGCAGTGGCCATCACATTGTGTGATGCGGTGACCTTTTTGCCTATCGCCTTTATGTCAGGCATGACGGGGCAGTTCTTCCGTCAGTTTGGTCTTACCATTGTATTTGCAGGCATGTTTTCTCTCTTTGTGTCCTTTACTCTTACACCAATGCTGGCTTCCAAATTCTATCGTAAGGGCTATAATCCTTCAAAGACAAAGCTGTGGGATTTTATGGACAGGCTGGAGGAAAGGGCTGTTGCCAAATATGAGGAGCTTTTGAAAAAGAGCTTTGCCAATCAGAAAAAGCTGCTTTTAGGGGCGTTGGCACTGTTCGTTGGTTCTGTGGCCCTTATACCATTGGGAGCTGTGGGGGCAGAATATATGCCCCGCACAGATGAGGGCAGTTTCCAGATGTTTGTGGAAATGCCTGTAAGCTATACAGCAGATGAAACCCACAAGGTAATTACCCGTATAGAGGAAAAGCTGGATACCATTCCCGAGGTGAAGCACTATCTGGGTAATGCCGGCGGCAGCAGCTCCAACGAAGGCCGTATAAGGGTGGAGCTGAAGGATCGGGGAGACCGCAGCCGCAGTGTTTGGGAGGTGGCAGATGAAATGCGTGCCTTCAGCATGGGCATTGATGATGCTACTATCCGTGTGGCTGAGACCCAAACCTCCGTGGCAGGAGTATCCGGCGGCGGACTTAGGGGTGGCGGTGCGGTGCGAATTGAGCTTCGCAGTATGGACAATGAAAAGCTGGTGGCAGCCGCAAACAAGGTGAAGGATGTGCTGAATACAAAGGTTCAGGGCATTACAGACGTGGCCTCATCCTATGTGGAGGGCTCTCCGGAGCTACGGCTTACCATGGACCGTGATAAAATTCGGGCCATGGGAGTTTCCGTGGGGGATGTGGACGAAGCCATTTCCTCTGCTATATCCGGCAGAAAGGCGGGGAATATCAGCAATGACCCGCTTAACAATAATCAGGATACGGATATTAACGTGCGCTTTAAGGGAGCTGATGGATTCAGGGCCTCAGATGTGGCATCTATTCCTATTGATGTGAATGGACAAACCATGTTTATTGGTGACGTATCTGATATGAAGTATGCCACAGGCCCGGTGCGAATTCGCCGGGTAAATAAGCAGCGTTCCATTACTATTTTTGCCAATGCGGGAGCACGCCCATTAAATGATGTGCTTCAGGATGTGAGAAAGGCTCTGAAGGACGTGGACTTAGGTGAGGGAGTAACCTACAGATTCACTGGCCAGTCGGATAAAATGGATGATTCCTTCCAGCAGCTTTTTATGGCTCTTATTATGGCTATGGTTCTTATTTATATGCTGCTGGCTGTGCTTTACGAGTCACTTATTACGCCTTTTATCAGAATGTTTTCCCTGCCATTGGGAATTATTGGTGCCATCCTCTTTTTGCTGTTTACAAATAACACACTGAATCTTTATTCTATGATAGGAATATTGGTTATGGACGGCGTGGTGGCCAAGAACGGTACCCTTTTGCTGGACTATACCATGACATTGCAAAGTCGTGGCTACAGTGCCTATGATGCCATTGTGGAGGCGGGCAAGGTTCGCCTAAAGCCGATTATGATGACTACAATTACCATGGTGGTGGGTATGATGCCTACAGCTCTCGCCATGTCCGAAGGGGCGGAGACCAGAGTAAGTATGGCCTGGGTTATTATTGGTGGACTGATTTCCTCCACTATTTTTACCCTGCTGATCATTCCTATAATTTTCATGTTCTTTGAAAATCACCCGGCCAGTACCTGGTTTGAGGGGCTTCGCAGAAGATTATCATGGATTGGAAAAGAGGAGCAAAACAGCTGATTTTTTATGGCGAAAATATTGATTATTTGGTATGATAGAGCCTGAGTTTTTTGAAAAGACAGCTTTGCAATAATGCGTTTATTAAGGAGACAAGAATTTGAGTATCGTTAATGTGGAAAGAATGTCCCATGGCTTTGGGGCAAGAACTATATTTGAGGATGTGAGCTTTCGCCTGCTGAAGGGGGAGCATGTTGCCCTGGTGGGGGCCAACGGTGAGGGCAAGTCCACCTTCCTGTCGATTATTACGGGGCAGATGACTCCAGATGAGGGCAAGGTGGAATGGGCCAAGCGGGTGACCTCTGGTTATCTTGATCAGCATGCAGTATTGAAGGCGGGCATGACCATTCGTGATGTGCTGAAAACCGCCTTTGATGAAATGTACAAGCTGGAGGCAGAGATGCAGTCCTGTTATGACAAAATGGGAGAGGCATCCCCTGAGGAAATGGATAAGCTGCTGAATGATGCAGGCGAGATTCAGGAAATTCTTGATGCCCATAGCTTCTATACCCTTGACAGCAAGATTGAGGAAGTGGCTGGGGGACTGGGCCTTCGTGATATTGGCCTTGACCGTATGGTGGATGAGCTTTCCGGCGGCCAGCGAACCAAGGTTCTTCTTACCAAGCTGCTGCTACAGAGCCCGGATATTCTTATTTTGCACGAGCCTACCAACTACCTTGATGTGGAGCATATTGAGTGGCTGAAAACCTATCTCCAGGGCTATGAAAATGCCTTCATTTTGGTATCCCATGATGTGCCATTCCTGAACGCAGTTACAAATGTAATCTATCATGTGGAAAATGCTACTCTTACCCGCTATACCGGCAGCTATGAGAAGTTCCAGGAGATGTATGCCATCAAACGTCGTCAGGAGGATGCGGCCTACGAGCGCCAGCAGGCTGAAATTGCCCGTGAAAAGGATTTTATTCAGAGAAACAAGGCCAGAGTTGCTACCCGTGGTATGGCCAATTCCCGCCAGAAAAAGCTGGACAAGATGGAGGTACTGGAAAAGCGTACTGAAAAGCCAAAGCCACACTTTAAGTTCCAGATGGACAGAACACCAAGCCGTTTTGTAATTGAGGCAAAGCGTCTGATTTTGGGCTATGATACCCCTCTTACCAATCCGGTGGATTTACAGCTGGAACGGGGGAAAAAGGTGGCCCTTCGTGGTGTAAACGGACTTGGTAAAACCACTCTATTAAAGACACTTCTTGGCATGATTAAGCCAATTTCCGGTAATATTGAGTTGGGGGAATTCGTTACACCGGGGTATTTCGAGCAGGAATCCACCAAGGGTAATGATAATACCGCCATTGAGGAAATATGGCAGGAATATCCTGGAATGACAGAGTTTGAGGTAAGGGCTGCTCTGGCCGCCTGTGGTCTGACCAATGAGCATATTACCAGTAAAATGATGGTGCTTTCCGGAGGCGAGGCCGCTAAGGTACGCCTGTGCAAGATTATGCAGAAGCCGGTAAATTTGTTGGTGCTGGATGAGCCTACCAACCATCTGGATGTGGATGCCAAGGCGGAGCTGAAGCGGGCCCTTAAGGAGTATAAGGGAACTATTTTGCTGGTTTCCCATGAGCCTGATTTCTATGAGGATTGGGTTGATTCGGTGTGGAATATTGAGGGCTGGACCACGAAAATAATTTAAAAATAATAAAAGAACAGGGGAAGTCTGCTAGAGCAATAGTTTTAGGTGCAAACTCCGTGCTATAGAAGACTTGTCCCTGCTCTTTTTAATTAAATTTTAAGTGGTAAAATCCCTTTGTTTCGTATATTATGTAGGCAAAGATGGCTGCCCGACAGGTGGTCAACGGGCATTATATTTTTTCGAAATGGAGGGATTTTTATGTGGAAAAAGGTGCTGGCGGCAGGCAGTGCAGTGCTGGCTCTGGGGTTGGTGGCACCAATCACTGGCGATTACAGCTATACTGGTGTGGCTATGGCTTATGTGGAGCCAGGTGATTTGACTACACCGGGTGGCATCCCATTCACTCATCCTCTGGCTTACGGTTCCAGTATCCAGCGGTCCCAGATCAATCACGATGGCAGGGTTTTGCTGGAGGCCTCTACTTATGAGGTTAATCTTGATAAGTCCATTGTTTTTGATTATCCTAAGCTGCAGGAATCTTTGGAAAAGCTGTCAGCAGATAACTGGAGCTATATGCGCCGCGTAATGTATCAATGGGAGCCTGATCTCATTGAACAGTATGAGCAGAGCAAGAATCATGAATGGTACAAGGAAAACAGTGGGCCTCTCTGCAGCTACGAGCTTAGCTATAAAGGCCTGCGGGCAGATTCTGCCGTGTTTAGCTGTGTAGGCGGAGAGTTTGTATATCTGGGCGGTGCCCATCCTGTATATTATTACAAGGCCCATGTATTCGATTCCAAAACCGGCAAGGAATTGAAGCTTAATGACATTTTTAAGACAACTGACGGTTTGGCTGAAATCATCGTGGAGGAGACAGAACGTCAGATTGAACCCAAATCCAGTATGCCGGATAAAAAAGAGGTTCTAAAGGATGTTAAGATGATGATGGAGGATGGCTCTCTCCAGTTCGGTATGACAGAGGACGATTTTATCGTTTATTTCGGCAATTACGCCATTGGCCCTTATGCCATGGGGACTTTGGAGGTTAAGCTGCCTTATCACAAATATTTTAGCCTGTTTAATAATAAGTATGTGTTCTATGGCAGCCGGGCCAAGGGGTAGACTATAAATCGAAAAAAACATATCCGACTATAGCGAAAAAACCCAGTGTAAAGTAAAAAGGCTTTTCACTGGGTTTTTAGTATTCAGTTTGTCGGGGAAATGCTTCAAAAATCCACCTCAGCCAGCTTCAGCTTCGGCATACGGGGGATAAGACCAATTTCGTAGGCGTATTTATAGAATACTATGAGATTGTCCAGGTATTCCTCAGTCAGGTTCCACTTGATTACCTCCAGGTATTCGTCCAACTGCTGGAAGGTGAATGGCTTGGTATCAAGGATGGAATTGATAGCGTCAGCTTTGTGGGAGTAGCCGTGACGAAGCCCCTTGTAGAGCCGTTCGTGGAGTAGCTGGAGAGCCTCCGGGTTCTTTTGGGCAAAGTCCTTATGAACGGCCCAGACGGCGTATACCATGCAACGGCCGGTGAGCTTTTTCCACTCCACGCCCATATCGTAATAGTAGAATTTGTCCTTGTTCTTATGATGATATACGTTAAGAGCATCGTCACCAATGAAAAGGGCGGCTGTACAGTCATCGGGAACAGGATTGTCCGGGGTTAGGTGGCGCACACAGTATTCCGGGGTGGCGTCATAGGACTTGTTCAGGATAATCTTCAGCAGAACATGGGAGGTGGCAGACTGGGCTGTGAGCACAATCCTGTCCTGATTGATTTCCGTAATTGGCTTTTTTGATACCAAAATGATACTTCGCACAGGTCCGTCAGCCCGGACACATAAATCAGGCAGTATAAGCAGTTTATCATAATTTTTGGCATAAACAATGGAGGATACTTCGCTGGCATCCAGCCGATTGTTTATCAGGTCGTTATTCATAACAGATGGGACGCCGCCCTTTATATCAATACCTTCTCCATAGCCACATTGTGTCAGACTGTAGGTGATAGGCAATACATTTAAAAAATGAATATGTCCCAGACGTGGTTTCTCCATATAAACCTCCTATAACAAAAAGTACAATCACTATTATACCTTCAAAAGGCAATTTTGTTTAGTGATTTGTCTTATGTTTTAATGTATACATAAAACAGGGAACAAAAAAGCTCCTGGGGTATCAGGAGCTTTTTGTAAATATGTGAATTTTGCAAATTAATTCTTTTTGTTGTCGTCCTTGCTTTTCAGCATATTGATAACCTTGCTGCCGGTGTTGTGAATGCGGCGTAACGGAGCAACCTTGGTTTTTGTTTTTGGCTTCATGTCTGTGTTGGTGCCAAAATCACCGCGCTTCAGTATAGTGGTTTTGGTTTTTTCCGGTTTAAACAGCTTTCTGATGGAGCTGAAAACCTCCTCCGGTGCGGCGTTTTCTTCGCAGATAAAAGCATCTGCGGAAACATATTGAAGCTCCGGGAAGGCGTGGACGGTAATGTGCCCTTCATCAAAAAGCAAAATAATTGCAATATGGTCATCTGACATAATCTGGCCGGTGGAAGACAGAATATCAAGATTGCTTTCCATCAGCAGAGTCTTCAATGTAGATTGTAAAGCCTGTACGTCTTCAAAGCAGGAATTCTTGCATTTGTACATATCAACTGTAAGGTGACGGGCGATTATACTCAAATAAGATACCCCTTTCATAACATATTTTACCTACATAATTATACAATAAATGGTTTTTATAGTAAAGAAAATGTAAATATGTGTTATACTTTCGATTCACTTTTTGGGGTGCTGTCAGTTATTTTATCCTTATGTCCCTTGATTTGCAGGACTATGAAACAGATGAGGGCAACTGTAAAGCCGGTAACGCTGGTCATTTGGGCAGATGTAAAGAGTCCCAATACGGGATCGGCATAATCTCCCCGCAGGAATTCCAGGAAAAATCTTGCTATACAGTACAGCATTACATAAAGGGAAAAGGCCTGACCCTTTACATGGGGATAGGCGCGAAACAGCAGGAGAATGGCAAAAATAACGAAATCCAGCTGTCCTTCCCAAATTTCAGCAGGCCACAGGGGTTGATTTCCATAGGTATGATGTGCAAGGGTGGTGGATGGGTAAATAATACCGAAGCTTCCACCTGTAGGTGCACCAAAGGCATCGCCGTTTAAAAGATTGGCACATCGTCCCAGACCCTGACCGAAGATAATGGCTGGGGCACTTATATCCATCATGGCCAATATATCGATATTGTGGCGACGGCAGTACAGAATCCCAACGATTACGCCCAGAATAACACCACCCTGAATGGCCATACCCCCTTGCCAAACGTTCAGTATTTCCGTAAGGTGATGGCTGTAATAGTCCCAGTCAAAAAAGAACACGTCCCAGAGTCTGGCTCCTAAGAGTCCGCTTAAACCACAGTAAATGCCAAGGTCCACTACATGATTGTGGTAGCGACCGTCCTGTTTGGCGAGAAAATAGCCAACGCCAGTGGCCAAAATAATGCTGAGGCTAAGAACCATGCCGTAGGCTCTTATGGGGAAATCCCCTATATAAAATAAGTATTGATGCATATTATCCTCCAGAATAGTAAAAGTTAAATGATTATCTGTCGCCACGCCACTTCGCTAAAACTGTTTCTGCCCATTGATATAGCGCAAAAAGTCAAAACTCGCGTTGCTCAAACAATTGACTTTTTACGCTAAAATATAGGATAGGCCAGAAACAGTTTCTTTACGCTGTGTGTCTAACGCTCCATATAATCATTTACTTTACAGTTTATATAGCACTAGTAATTGTAACCATTACATTAATAATTATACGCTATTAGTCAAGGATATTAGCCAAAAGGGCGGTAATAATGTATAATCTACATGTATTTGCGTTAAATTGATTGTCATATAAGGAGATTTTGTTTCATGAAGATAATCGCTGGATTAGGTAATCCAGGAGTGGAATATGCCAAGACCCGCCATAATGTGGGCTGGATGATGGTGGATGCCCTTGCTGATGCCTTGGGGGCAGAGCCATGGAAGGAAAGGGAGAAGGGACTGGTGGCAGAGGCCAGAATAGGCACGGAAAAGGTGCTTTTGGTAAAGCCCCAGACATATATGAACAACAGCGGTGAGTGTATCGGACCTTTGATGCGCTGGTACAAGCTGGAGCCCCAGGAGCTTATTGTGTGTCACGATGATATGGATATACCGGCTGGTACTATCCGCATCCGAAAAAAGGGCAGTGCCGGCGGTCACAATGGTATTAAGTCAACCATTGCCCATGTGGGGGATGAAAATTTTGGCAGGGTGCGTATCGGCGTGGGCCGTCCTTTACCAGGGTGGACTGTGGTGAATCATGTGCTGGCAAATTTTCCGGAGGAGGATGTGCCAAAGATTCAGGAGGCTATCAAATATCTTGTTCCTGCCATAGAGTGTATGGTAACTGAGGGCGTTGACAACGCCATGAACAAATACAATCCGAAAAAGCAGAAGAAGGAGAAGAAGAACTGGAAGGAAAAACCGGTTGATGACGTTAAGGAGGCGGCAGAAGATGGCAAAGAATAAAAAGGAGCCTATTATTGCTCTTTATGCCGATGAAAACGGAGAAATTTTTGATGCTCCCGGCATTTTGGCCATGGGTCGTGAGGGTGATGAGTTACGACTTCTGACTCCTGAGGATTTGATTCCGCTGCCTGAAAGCGCTGACCTTATGTTTTTGCCAGACCGTCAGGCGGTTGGCATGAGCCGGGAGGGCGAGGTATTGGCATTGACAGGCAATGCGGTATCGGCAATTTTGCCAGCGGGGTATACCCGCACCATGATGCCGGCCTTTCAGCTGGATGAGGATGCCGGCAGGCTGCCCCTATATGGCTATACTGCGGTGTGTGTATATAAGGATCAGCTCTACGGGGCGGCTATTTATACTGATGAAAATCACAAATGGGATCCAGAGCATTACAATACCAAGAACTTGAAGCGTCTGGTAAAGCAGGTGAAGAAGGATTTGCCAGACAATCCTCTTATTGACCATTTGGCTAATTGTTCATTGGAATGGCATTGCTGTACGGCGGAAAATATATTTTATAGGCGTTGGGAGTGCGGTATTCCCACCTCTCCTGTATGTAATGCCAACTGCTTTGGCTGTATTTCCTTGCAGCCGGCAGAGTGCTGTCCTTCACCCCAGAGCCGTATAAGGTTTCGGCCAACTGCTGAGCAGATTGCTGAGCTGGGAATTTATCATCTGGACAACGCTCCTGAAGGTATCATCAGCTTTGGTCAGGGCTGTGAGGGAGAACCGTCCCTGGCAGCAGTTAATATTTCAGCGGGCATTAAGCTGATTCGTGAAAAGACCAGCAAGGGACAGATAAATATCAATACCAATGCAGGATACACCGAGGGAATAAAGCAGATCGTGGATGCTGGACTGGATACTATGCGTGTCAGCATTATCAGTGCCATCCCTGAAAGCTATGATGCCTATTACAGCAGCAATTATAAGTTGGACAATGTAAAAGAGTCTATACGCTATGCTTTGGATCATGGTATTTATGTGTCACTTAACATGCTGTACTTCCCGGGCTTTAACGATCGGGAGGACGAACTGATGGCCTGGAAGGAATTTTTTAGGGAGCTGCCTGTGCAGATGATACAGGTGCGCAATCTTAATATTGATCCTGATGCATTTCTCGATATAATGCCGGAACAGAAAAAACCATTTGTGGGTACCAGAAAATTCTTATCGGAGCTTAAAAAGGAATTTCCACAGCTGGTGATTGGCAGTTTTAGTCATTATGTGGAGGGATAAAATACTTTATTTTTAAAAATAAAGGATTTTTGATTTTAAGGTGGAATATATAAATAATGAATACGAAGAATCATTTGGAGGGATAAATATGACATCAGAACAGGATTGGACTGAATTTAAAGGAAAATTAAAGGCAAAAACTGAGATAGACCTGGATTTATACAAGGCACCACAGATGCAGCGCCGTATTATGAATCTGGCAAAGAGAAATGGTTATGACTCCTATTCGGGCTACTTTGATAAGGTGGTTCAGGACCATGATGAATTTGCAGCTTTTATTGAGTATCTTACCATTAACGTATCTGAGTTTTTCCGTACGCCGGATAAGTTTGCCAAGCTGGAAACCGATGTTATTCCAGATTTGTTGAAGCGAAGCAGCAAGCTGAATATTTGGAGTGCAGGCTGCTCTATCGGTGCAGAGCCTTATTCCTTGGCCATGATTATGAAGACCTTGACCCCAAATACCCGCCATCGTATTTTGGCCTCAGACCTGGATATTGAAATTCTGGGCAAGGCCAAGAAGGGTGAGTATACTGAAAATGAGTTGAAGGCCATTGATCCTGAGCGTAAGAGAAAGTATTTTACCCATACTGGGGATAGGTATCTGGTATCCCAGGAGATTAAGGATTGCATTGAATTCAAACGCCATAACCTCTTAAAGGATAACTTTGAAAGTGGCTTTGATCTTATCCTCTGCCGCAATGTAGTTATTTATTTCACCGAGGAAGCAAAGGATCAGCTTTATGCCAACTTCTTCAAGGCATTGAAACCAGGCGGAATTTTGTTTGTTGGTGCTACTGAGGCTATTCTGAACTTCCGCAAGCTGGGCTATACCAGCTTCCAGCCGTTCTTCTATCAGAAGCCACTTACCTGATGTTTGCGTTTTTTGGCACAGGGAAAGAGAGATTATAATGATTGCAAATCCAAAAATAGAGACCATGGAACGGGAACAACTGGCGAAATTTCAGTTGGAGGCGCTGAAGAAGCGGGTGAAGTGGGCTCATGAAAAAAGTGCCTTTTATCAGCAGCTGTTTGAAAAAGCCGGATTGTGTCCAGATGATATACAGTCTTTGAGAGATATTCAAAAGCTGCCATTTACGGAGCGAAATGTACTTAAGGAAGTATCCGTTTTTGATTTGCTTACCATGCCACTGAGTGGTGTTTTGCGTATTTCCAGACAGGGAGATGCGGAGACATTTATTAAGATGTACACCAGTGGAGATGTGGCACGTCAGATGGAAATGATGACCAGGATCCTGGTGGCCTATGGCATTAACGATACCACTGTGGTGGGAATCTTGGGCGAGGCTTCTGACAGCCGGCTGATGGATGTCCAGTATGCTCTGGAGGGTATAGGGGCGTCGGTTATGCTTATGGGTAGCAATATGGACAATATTGTGGAGCTCATGACCAGATGTCATGTGGATGTACTTATCAGCGATTTCCGTATGGTTACGCAGTTTATTGTGAAGCTTCAGGCGGATGGGGAAAATGCCCAGGACCTTTATCTTCCTTCCATTGTATGTTTGGAGGAAACGCTGCATAATCCGATGCGTGCCTATTTGGAACGCCGCATGAATGTTAAGACCAATACGGTGTATAATTCACCGGGATTTGGCTGTGCCGGTATTATGTATCATTGTCCGGATGACAGGGGCTTCCATATACAGGAGGATTGTTTTTATCCTGAAATTGTGGAATTTGGCAGTGACAAGGTCATTGATGAACCCCATCGTGTAGGGGAACTGGTACTGACCTCACTTGCCAACGAAGCCATGCCGATTTTCCGTTTGCGTACTGGTCATGCGGTGTTGCGTATTGATGATGAATGTAAGTGCGGACGTACCATGATGAGGGTGGCAGAGCCAACTGAATATGAGGGAACGGTTTCAAACTGAAAGTAAAAACAGGATCAGTCTTGCTGGTCCTTTTTTTATGCAGTGCAATTTTACAGGCATTGCTATGATATGTATTATATATATTAAAGATAATCCCTTGGGGATAAAGGGGGACGAAAAATGCTGGAGATTATTACAGGTAGAGCTGGCAGTGGCAAAACGGTATATGTATTGGAGCAGATAAAGAAGGAGCTGGTGGAAAGACCATTGGGGCCTGCTATTATTTTGCTGTTGCCGGAGCACATGACATATAAAGTGGAGCGTCAGCTGTCGGCAATGATGGAAAAGCAGGGCCGTGGCTATATGCGGTGTCAGGTATATGGCTTTAAGCGCTTTGCTTATCAGGTGCTGCAGGAAACCGGTGGTGGCTTGGAGCAGGGAATCACAGATATGGGGCGACAGCTGCTGCTGAAGTGTATTTTGGATAAGCATTATAATGGGCTGAAGGTGTTTGGCCGGGCATCACGCCAGCGGGGCTTCGCCAATGTACTTAGTGGAATTATCAATGAATTTAAGGGATATGGCATAACTCCTGAGCAGCTTGCTGAAGCTGGCCACAGCATGGAGGACAGCAGGCTGGGCCATAAGCTGGCAGATCTGTCTCTGCTTTATGGTGAGTACAACAAGGCCATGGAAGGCAGCTATAAAGATGGTAAGGACATCATGAGTATCCTGGTGGAAAGACTGCCGATGTCAAAAATGGTGGCTGGGGCGGATATTTGGCTGGATGGCTTCCTGTTTTTTAATCCTTTGGAGCTTCAGGTGCTGGAGGGACTGTTCCAATACAGTGCCAAAATTCATGTTACCTTCAATATGGATGATATGACTACAGCCCAGGGGCAATGGGCCAATAGGGAGGCTTCCGGACTATTTAACCGCGCCTATATCAGCTGTAATCGCCTGCAAAAGCTGGCAGCGAAATATGATGTTCCCGTGAAATATCAGCATTTTTCAGAGACGAAGCGCTATACCAATCCTGCACTTAGAGCATTGGAGGCATGCTTTGACAAGCGTATTATCCAGCCAGTTGCTGGCGATGGGGAAATTTCTTTAGTGGAGGCAGCTACCTGCAGGCTGGAGGTTGAAGCTGCAGCTGCGGATATTATTGGCCTCGTAAGGGACAAGGGATATAAGTGGCGCGATATTGGAGTTCTCATAAGGGATGAGGACTCTTACGGCGATCTTATAAATTTCGTGTTCAAGGATTATGATATACCTTTCTTTCGGGATAAAAAACGTCAATGCGCCAACCATCCGGTGGCAGAGCTTATCCGTTCTGCAATCGGGGCTACGGAAGGATGGGGCTATGACGATTTATTCTGTTGCATAAAAGCGGGCTTCTTCCGCCTTACAGCTCAGCAGATTGACCTGTTGGAGAATTATTGTCTTGAGTTTAATTTAAAGGGCAGCAAGGTTTGGCGACGGGATGAGCCATGGGATTTTTATTCCCGCTATTCCATTGATGAAGAGGATGAAAGAATTGACGACAGGCAAAAGCTGAGGGCAGCCACAGCAGACCAGTTGCGACGGCAGGTGGCAGAACCACTGGGCATTCTTCAGGATGGCCTGAAGCAGGCGGTCAACACGCGGGATATGATACAGGCTATCTATCATTTTCTGGTGGATATTGAGGTGCCCGAAATTTTGCAGGAGAAATCGGAGCAGGCAGAAAAAAGCGGTAATCTTGACGTGGCCCGGGAGCACCAGCAGGTGTGGAATGACATTATGGAATTGCTGGACCAGCTGGTGGAGGTCACAGGCGATTCCCAAATGAGTATAGGTGAACTGCGTCAGCTTTTGGAGGAGGGCTTTTCCTCTCTGGAAATGGCGCTTATTCCTCCTGGCTTGGATTATGTCAATATTGCATCCTTTGACCAAAATGCCCTGGATAATATAAAGGCTGTGTATATCCTGGGAGCAAATGCAGGAAGTATGCCAAGACGTTCTGTGGAAAATACGGTTCTTTCCGATGCAGACCGTGTGCATATAAATCAAAAAAATATTATCGAATTGTCGGTTCTGGGGGAGGAAGCCAGCTTTAATGAGAACTATTTAATATACAAGGCCTTCACCCAGGCCAGGGAGTATATGTGGGTATCCTATGCCCTGTCATCCCCGTCTGATGATGCTCTGATGGGTGCAGAGATAGTGGGCAAGATAAAGGCCTTGTTGCCTGATAGGAGCGTAAGGACCATACCATTGGATTGGATCAACAGCTTTACGGAGGAGCAGCAGCTTAAAATGCTGACACATAAGCGCCAGTCCTTGTCATATTTGGCTGTTGCTCTTAGAAAGCTCAGGGATGAGGGGGAACTGCCGGAATTGTGGCAGAAGGTATACAACTGCCTTTTACAGGGGGAAGATACAGGAAGGCTGGTGGATTTAGTTCGTCGGGGACTTTTTATGAATCCACGTCTGGAAAAATTGCCGCGGGATATTGCCAGGGAGCTTTATACAGTCAAGGGAATACTCCGTGGCTCCGTAACCAAGTTTGAGCTATATAACCGATGTCCGTTCCAGTTTTTTGCCCAGTATGGACTAAACCTAAAGGAGCGCAAAATTAATCGCTTTAGCAATCCGGAACTGGGAACCCTGCTTCATGCAGTTTTAAAGGAATACGGTGAAACCTTGAAACAAGAGGGACGCCGTTGGTGTGATATTAAGGGGGAGGAACGGGACAAAATATGTCATGAAATAATTCATAAGCTGGCGCCACGGCTTAATAATGGTATGCTGTATTCTACCAAACAGCTGGAGAACCAGCTTTCCCGCTTGGAATCCACTGCCCGATTTACCCTAAAGCGATTGGGGGAATTTGATCAGGTGAGCAAGTTCCATCCGGAATTTTTTGAAAGCTCCTTCGGAGGGCATAATGGCCCAGAGGATTCCCTGGATTTGGTATATCAGCTTCATCAAAATAATCGTTTGGAGCTGAAGGGGCAGATTGACCGTATTGATGTCAACGAACAGGCCAGTCATTTCATGATTATCGATTATAAGACTGGTAATGCCGCCATTAATTTGGTGGATGTTTATTATGGCCTGAAGCTGCAGCTTTTAACCTATTTGCTGGTGGTGAACCAGCTGATGAATCGGGGCAGTAAAGGAGATACCCCAATGTTGCCTGCGGGAATGTTGTATTATTTCCTCAAACGGCCAGTATTTTCCATGAATAATCACAGCCATGACCCGGAAAAATTGAAGGAAGCCTTGGATAAGCAATTAAAAATGCCTGGATGGATCCTTTTGGACAAGGACATTGCTGAGCAGATAGACAATACCTTATACACGGATAACAAGAGCCGCTTTTTGAAAATAGCATATAAGGGCAAGGAGGGAAGTAAGTCCTTTAATGATTCAAGTATGAGTATGCTGAAAAGCGGTGAGGATTTTAATCTGCTTATGGCATACATTGAGCTTATTTTTAAGGATACTGGAGAGAGCATAATGGATGGCAGCATTGATATCAAGCCATACAAGAAGGATAAGCTTACACCGTGTACCTATTGTAAATATCACCCTCTTTGCGGCTTTGACCCAAGGCTGGATGGCTATGATTATCGTCGTATCGACGGCAGTGAGGGGGAGATTATGGAGGCGATAACTGAAAGGGTCAAGGGTGAAATAATCGGGGGAAATGCCCCAAGAGCTGAAGGGAAGGAGGAATAGCCATGGAGTGGTCACAGGAGCAAAAATTAGCCATAAATAATGATGAAAAAAATATTCTGGTTTCCGCAGCGGCTGGCTCTGGCAAGACGGCGGTGCTGGTGGAAAGGGTGGTTTCCCATTTGCTCAGAGATCCTGAAAAGGATAGTCATGCCTGGGATGTGGACAGACTGCTGGTGGTTACATTTACCAGAGCAGCGGCGGAGGAAATGAAGCAGCGTATAAAGAAAAGGCTGCAAGGTGCCATTTCCAAGGAGCTGGAACAAAAAAACGCAGACAGAAACATGGTGAGAAGGCTGGAACGCCAGCTGATTCTGTTATCCGGAGCTTCCATTTCCACCATTGATTCCTTTTGCCAGACAGTGGTAAAGAATAATTTTAATGCCATAGATATTGACCCTAAGTTTCGCATTGCCAATGAAAATGAACTGGTTATCCTTCAGCAGGATGTGTTGGAGGATATGTTTGAGTCAAAATATGCTGCGGGAGATGAAGCCCTGCAACGCTTTGCAGATAAATACGGCACTGTAAGGGGAGACTCGGCCCTTCATGATATTGTGCTGAAGCTCTACGGGAAATCCCAGAATCAGCCCTTTCCCGATTTGTGGTTAAGTGGTCTGGAACAGGATTATCACTCAAAGGCTGGTGATTTTGTATCTTTGAAGGACACAAAGTGGTGGCCTGTTATAGAGGATGAAATTTTATGTCGTATGATCCCTGCAAGGGAATATCTTGATGAACTGAAAAGTATTGTTGTCAATTTTGAGGAGCCAAAGGTTCGGGGAAAATTCGAAGAAGATGTGAGCTTTTTCGATGAATTGATAACATCAGTAGATGGTGCCATGCAACAGGGCTGGCATGAGCTTTATACGGCTTTTTCCAGAATTGATGATATTCCCAGAATACCTACTATTTCCAAGGGAGTAGAGCCGGAGGTTAAAGCATCTTTTAAAAATGTGCGGGATGCCCTAAAGGATCTGCTGAAGGAAATGCGTGAGCTGGTTCAGGATGATGAGGATGTACTATTAGAGGAATTACGGGCTGCCAGTGATGATGTTTCCTCCATTGTAAAATTGGTAAAGGATTTTTCGCAGGCTTATGGCAGTGCCAAAAAACAAAAAAATATTGTGGATTTCAGCGATGTGGAGCATTTTGCCTTGGAGATTTTAAATTCGCCGGAGGCGGCCCCGGGAGAGCTGAAGCCTTCGGATATCGCTTTGGAGCTCCGCCAACGGTATCAGGAAATAATGGTAGATGAGTATCAGGATACCAATGAAGTACAGGAGTTCATTGTGCGTCTTATTTCCGGCGAAGGAAATGCCAATACCTTTACAGTAGGTGATGTTAAACAGAGTATCTATGGCTTCCGTTCATCAGAACCTGCATTGTTTTTGAAGAAATATAAGGAATATGAAAAAGCTGATAATCAAAATGGAGAGCTTATAACCCTGGGGCGGAATTTCCGCAGCCGCAGGGAAATTCTTTCCGCCATAAATTATGTATTTGCCCAGGTGATGACCCCAAATCCAACTGAAATTGAATATGACGACCGGGCTATGCTGAATGAGGGCGATCCTTATGGCTATGATAACCCTGAAACAGGTGACATAGTGGAGAATAATGTGGAGCTGGCTTTGATAGATATGACAGCTAATTCTGATGACGAGGTAGGAAAGAATTTTAACCATACTGGTACTGAAAGTCAGGACGATGTTGAGGATTTGGTGGGCTTTGAACTGGAGGCCCAGTATATCGCCAATCGTATACGGGAAATCAAGGCCAGCGGTAAAATGGTCTTTGATAAGGATTATAAGGAAAATAATGGATATCGTCCTGTGACATGGCGGGATATGGTAATTCTTCTCAGAGCTACCAAGAATAAAGCAGATGTTTTGCAGGAAATTCTTCAGCAAAATGACATTCCTGTGTATGCCAACACCAGTGATGGTTTCTTCCAGACGACGGAGATTCAGATTATGCATTCTCTGTTGTCGGTTATAGACAATGCCCAGCAGGATATCCATTTGGCAGCAGTGCTGTTTTCACCTATAGTGGGCTTAAGTGCTTCGGATTTGGCTAAGCTGAAGGCCTCCGCCAAGGATGGTGATATGTATACCGCAATGTTGGCGGCCAATACACCGGAGTCAAAGCTGGACACTGAAATTAAAGAGAAAATAAATGATTTTTTGAATAAGCTAAGCATTTGGCGTCAGCTGTCAAGGCAAGTGGGTGTGCCGGAGCTGATATGGCAGATTTTCCGTGACACGGGCTATTATGATTATGTGGGCAGCCTGCGTGGGGGAATTCTTCGTCAGGCCAATTTGCGTATGCTGGTAACCCGGGCCCAGGAATTCCAGAATACGGATTATCAGGGGCTGTTCCGTTTTTTGCGGTTTATCAAACGCATGACGGATATGGAAACAGATCTGTCCATGGCCAGAACCCTGGGAGAAGGAGAGGATGTTGTTCGTGTAATGACCATCCATAAAAGTAAGGGGCTGGAGTTCCCTGTGGTGTTTATTGCCGATATGTGCAAGGGCTTTAATAAAATGGACTTGACGGATGATGTTTTGGTTCATAAAGAATTGGGTATGGGCATTAAGTATGTGGATATGGAATATATGGCCAAGTATGAAACCTTTTCCAGACAGGCAGTAAAGGCAAAATGGAAGCGGGAGCTTCAGGCGGAGGAGCTGCGTGTATTATATGTTGCCATGACCAGAGCCAGGGAGAAGCTGATTATGGTGGGGCGGTGCCGTAATTTGGAAAAGCAGGCTGCCAAGTGGTGCCAGCATATTGATACCACTGCCAAGGTGCTGCCGGTTCATACACTGTTGTCAGTAAATTCTTACGCTGACTGGGTGGCCCGTGCTGTGGCACATCACCCTGATGGCAAGCCATTGGTGGAATATTCCGGTGTTACAAAAAATAGGGCTGCTATTCCCGATGCCATGGGAAGGGAGTCACATTGGTTGGTTTCTGTTATAGATGCTGAAGGTATAGCTGGAGTTAATCAGCTTAATGAAGTGAATAACCAGCTGCTTCAGACGGTGAAGGCAGGCAAGCTGATAGAGCTGGAAACAGATATTGGCGAGCTAGCTCATAATTTGTCCCTTGACTATGATTATCGTGGCACACGGGAGGTTCCGGCCAAGCTGACAGTATCAGAATTAAAGCGCCGCTTTTCAGAGGCTTCATTTGATGATATGCAGCCGGGGGATACTCAGCAGCTGACGGCCCGGCATGGGGAATACATTTTCAATCGTCCAAGATTTATTCAGGAGGCTGAGGGCAAGGCAGGGCTGAAGGGCAACGAGTATGGTACTCTTATGCATTCTGTAATGCAGCATCTTGATTTGTCCGGCAACCTGGATGCAAGGGACGTGAAGAAACAGCTGGCAGGTATGGTGACCAACGAAGTTATGACTGAGGAGCAAGCTGGCTATGTTAATGTGAAGGGGGTAGTGTCCTTCTTTAAAACAGACATTGGTAAGCGGTTGAAAAACTCTTCGGAGCTTTGGCGTGAGCTGGCCTTTAGCCGTATGCTGAATGCTGGTGACTATTACGATGATGTGGAGGGAGAATTTATATTCAGCCAGGGCGTAATAGATGTGCTATTTAAGGAGTCAGATGGCAGATATGTGCTGCTGGATTACAAGACTGACAGTGATACCGACCCGGATGCAGTGAAAAAGCGCTATGGGCTTCAGCTTCAGCTTTATACGGCGGCGGCAGAATCCATTCTGGGTATAAAGGTGGCAGAACGATATCTTTATATGCTTCACGACAGCAGTGTGATTGCTATATGAGCATAGCGTAAAAAATGTTGTATAGGCTGTAGTAAGCAGGATGAAAGTCTGTATGCTTTCATTTTGCATACTACAGCTTTTGTTATGCAAAAATATATTTTGAGTTTTATTAAAAAACTATTGAAATATTTTCGTATAATGATAAAATAATTAATAAAGAAAAGTAAAAGCGTAAGAGTACAAAGGGATATTAGTATGAGAACAAAAGTAAGGAAAAGTTTTAAAGAATTATTTGATGCTGCCAAGCGAAGTACCACTACTTATCCTTCCCCTATACCCGTTCCGGTTAAAACGATTAACGACCATTCTCCGGTGGTAGAGCTGGTTAACCGCATTGTGGATGAGGCTCTGGTACAAAATGCCTCTGATATACACGTGGAACCTGGCAACATAGCAGGGCGATTACGCTACAGAATCGATGGAAAGCTGGAAACCGTTTATGATGAGATTCCTATGGAGCTATATAGCAATGTTATTTCCCGTATTAAGATAATGTGTCAGCTAAATATTGCGGAGAACCGTCTGCCCCAGGATGGGCGCTTTTCCTATGAAAATGTGGACAATGAGATTGATGTCCGGGTGTCCATTGTACCCCTTATTAATGGAGAAAAGGCTGTACTCAGGCTTTTGAACAGGTCTGGAGTGTTTATGGATATTGACAGTCTGGACCTTTCACTGGAAAACAAATCTAAATTTTTGGGCTTATGCCAGGAATCAAGTGGCGCAGTGATTATAGCGGGGCCAGTAAATTCAGGCAAAACCACAACCTTATATGGAGCATTGCATTATCTGAATAATCCTGCCAAGAACATTGTAACCATTGAGGATCCGGTGGAATATCAGCTACAGGGAATCAATCAGGTGCAGGTTAATACAAGGATAAAGCTGGATTTTGAAGATATCCTAAAGGCGGTGCTGCGACAGGATTATGACGTTCTGGCCATTGGGGAGGTACGTAGCGATGAGGTATCAAGAATGCTGGTTAAGAGCTCTCTTACAGGTCATCTGGTGCTTGCCACAATACATACATCAAGTGCGGCCAAGGTTATTTATCGCTTATTGGATATGGGGATAAAACCATTTTTGTTGGCCATTGCCCTGAAGGGAATTGTGGCTCAGCGTTTAGTTCCCAGGCTCTGTCCCCATTGCTGTGAGGCCTATGATGTGTTGCCGGAAAGCCAGCTTGCCAGGAAAATGGGAGCTAATTACGAGCCAGGACTATGGCTGTATCGTCGTCGGGGCTGTGAAAAATGTAAAGGACGTGGCATTAAGGGTAGGGTCGCCATTCAGGAGGTGTTGATTATTGACAGCGAACTGCAGCAATGTATCAGTTCACGGCCTACTATAGGTGAGCTGGAGACAGCTATAAAAAATGCTGCAATGAAAACCATGTGGGAGGATGGTATTGAAAAGGCCAAGGAGGGAATGGTGGAAATTCAGGAGGTTGCACGGGTATGTAGTGAGTAATTTGAGAATAGTAAGTAATATGCAGGGGAGTAGAGAAGGAATATGGGACTTTGTGAGAGTGATTTTGAAGAAATATTGATAAGTGCATCTCAAGGGGGAGCGTCAGATGTGTTTATTTCGGAAGCTGTACCGGTTTTTTACAGACAGTGGGGGATGCTTTCTGTGATAAAGGAATATAAGGCCAGTAAAGAGGATATATGGAAAATATTTTCCAGAATTACCCACCGTGACCAGCAGGAGGAATTTCTAAGGAGAAAAGAGGTGGATTTTACGTGGGAGCTTTCGGGATGGCGTTATCGGGTGCATATTTATCGACAGCAGGGGAAGATAGCCTTTGCCTTCAGAATAATGCCCCATAAAATACCCGGCCTGGAGGAGCTGGGGCAGGCTGCGGCTATACGCCAATTTATGGATTGCAGTGATGGACTATTATTGGTAACAGGAGCCACAGGAGCCGGAAAAACCACTACAGTGGCAGCCCTTTTGGCAGAGATGAACAAAAATAAGAACTATCATATTCTTACCTTGGAGGATCCAGTGGAGTTTGTCTATCCCCAGGGCAGTTGCCTGTTCAGTCAGCAGGAGCTGGGGGGAGATTTTTTCGGGTATCCTAGTGGAATTATCAGTGCCATGCGGGAGAATCCCGATGTGATTATGATTGCAGAGCTGCGGGATGGTAAAAGCTGCGAAGCGGCCTTAAGTGCAGCTGCTTCAGGGCATTATGTTATTGCCACCATGCACACTGGTGGAGTTGTGGAAACAGTGGAGAGGTTTATAAGCATGGTTTCACCGGAAAAGCAGAATCTTGCCAGAAGTATACTGGCATCATCATTAAGGGGAATATGTGCCCAAAAGCTATATAAGGGGGTGGATGGCCGTTTGCATTGTGGGGCAGAAATATTGCAGGGCAATAACGCGGCGGCCAATATCATCAGAAGGGGGAAATATGAGCTGCTTAAGTCAGTAATGCAGTCGGGAGCCGTTCAGGGGATGCAGACTATGGAAATGGCCATGGAAAAGCTGCGCAGCCAAAATCTTATAAAAATGGATAGGGCACAATGAAAAATTTTGATTATATTGTGCTGGATGACGGGGGCAAACGAAGTCGGGGGAATATTGAAGGAAGGAACAGAGCGGCTGTCTATGAAGAATTAAGGTCCCAGGGAATGATAATTATCAGTCTAAGGGAAAAGACAAGGTTCAAAATGCCTGGACTTGGCCATAATTCTCACGGCTGGAATAAAACAAAGAAAAGTCAGTTTTACCGCCAAGGGGCAATTATGATGAAGGCAGGTGTTCCCATCGGTGAGGTGGTAAGGATATTGGAGGGGGAAAAGGACAAAGAAGACGGACTTAAGGAGAAGCTGTCATCTGGTATGTCCTTGACCAGCGCAATGACAGCCTGCGGTAAAAATTTCAGCTCCCAGGAGATAGCCATGGTGGAGGCCGGGGAATATGGGGGGAATCTGGAATGGGTTTTCAGTGCCTTGGCGGATGATTTTCAGCGTCGGGAAACGTTGGAAAAGGGGGTTAAAATGGCTATGTTATATCCCGGGTTCCTGGTTATTATGAGTCTGTGTTCCCTGACCTTTATCATTCTTGGGGTATTGCCGGTGATTCTTGATGTATTTGGGGATTTGTCCTTGGAGCTGCCATGGACCACCAGATTCTTGATTAGTGTTTCCCAGATACCCTGGGAGGTGGCTTTTATGACATTGGCGGCACTCATTTTAATATGTTTTGTAATCAGAGCAGCCCGCAGGCAACAAGGCCTTGGACGCTATGGGGACAGATTGCTGCTAAAAATTCCATTTTTTGGCAGGCTATGGCTTATGAAGGATATGAGCGTATTGCTGGGAACACTGTCCATGCTGCTGGAGAGCGGAATAGTAATTGATAAGGCTGTGGAAAGCTGTGTGGCTCTTTGCAGTAATCTATGTCTGCGTGAAGCTGTGCAGGAAATGGGCCGTAGGCTGGCCAGGGGAAATGGGCTTACAGCCTGCATGAGGGGTGATTTATATCCTGAGGTTATACGGGAAATGGTATCTGTTGGGGAGGCCTCTGGTGAGCTTTCTGTTATGCTTCGCCATGGCAGTGAGTTGTGCTTGGAGGAATCAGAGAATAAAATCCGGATAATTGAAACCATGGCAGAGCCGGTGATAGTTACGGCTTTGGGATTTATCATCGGGTTTATTGTAATAAGTATTGTTTGGCCAATGTTGGAGCTGATGACGGCCTATTTTTAAGGAGAGGGATATGGTGAAAAAGTTTAGGAATGAAGCGGGATTTTCCATGCTGGAGCTGATAATCTACATTTCCATAGTAGGAATTATTCTTGCTGTGGCAGTACCCAAATACAATAATGCCATTGTAATGGCCAATACGGCCAGAATACAGGCAGATCTTCAAACATTGGACGGGGCTGTTATGATGTATTACACGGAAACAGGTCAATATCCCGGGACAATTGAAGATTTGGATGATTATATAAAAAATGTTACGGAGCTTCATCCTCCCAAGGGAAAGTATATGCTGAAGGATGGTACTGTGGGTGAAATTTCAGATGCAGAATACACCATAGATGGAGAGGAAAATGAGGCCCTATGTGATGGACACAGACTGGCAGATTTTGGGCGCCAGGACAAAGGGGGACGCGTTTCGGAGTAATGGGGTGTTTTGAGCTATTAAAACGGCATGGTCAGGAGATTTTTGCCTTTTATGCACTGATAACCGGTGCAGAGCTTTTTGTATGTTCAACACATACGGATTGGTGGTTGCTTCCTGTGTATAATCTCACCATGCTTCCTTTGGGAATATTGGATTACCACTATAAACGACTGTTGAATCCTTTGGTGCTAACTTTAGCTGTAATGGGAATAATGTGTTGTGTTGTGCTGGTGGAGAAAAACATAGGGGAAGCTTTATTGGGGGCAGCTGTCTTTGGCGGGCTGCTCTATCTTATACGTTACATATCGAAGGAAGGACTTGGAATGGGGGACGTAAAGCTGGGGGCAGCTGCAGGGATATGGCTGGGGCCGCAAGCCGCAGTAATGGCTCTGTATATTTCCTTTATTTTGGGCGGGCTATATGTAACATGTTATTTATTGATGATGGAAAAGCGGGATGGAAGGAACAGCCTATGGAGGATAAGGAAAAAAACTATTCCCTTTGGTCCCTTTTTGGTATTGGGAAGCTCCATAGGACTGATTTATGGAGAGACATTTATAGATTATTATTTAAGCCTTTTATGAATGATACTGGTGGCAGCCTCATTGAGGTGCTACTGGTGGTTGCTGTGATTTCTGTGGTCATTGGAACAGCAGCTCACTCCTTTAGGTTCACAGATCAGCTTCGGCTGGATCATGAAACAGCATTTTTAGCAAAGCGATTACAGTACGTCAGGGAAATATCACGGAATGCTGATGATTTTTCTGCCTTAGGGTATAGGGAGCTTTCCCTGGGACCATGTTTTTCACTAAAGATGGGGGGACAAGGATATTATTATCGTGTGGGCAGCAAAAAGGTGGAATCCTGGGAGCTTCCCCGGGACATTTATATTTCCTGTAATAGACAGGAAATGGTTTTTTACAAGGACGGGGATGCTACGAACTGTACCTTCAGCCTTTCCCTGGGAAATAAAAAACGGTTTGTGATAGTGGACAGAGTGGGGCGAATACGAATTGAGTAAAGACGATGCTGGGTTTGTAATTATGGATGTAATGCTGTTGATGGTGCTTTTGCTGTCTTTGCTGGCGATGATAAAATACAGCATCCTTGCCTATGATGATGCCGTTAATATGGAACATCGTTTCTTGGAAGAGCTGGCTTTTCAGGAATATATGGACAGACTGGAAATGGAGGGGGATCAATAGGATATGTTCCAAATCCGAAATGATAAGGGCTTCACTTTGCCGGAGGTTATGATTTGCATGCCTATTTGCATGATATTAATAACGGCTTTGGTTACGGCCTATGGAGTATTGGCCAAAAACTACATTAAAATTGCCAGCCAATGGGCATATCTGGAGGAGCTTAGAACCATTACCAATATGGTTCAGCAGAAGGTGAGATATGCTGACAGCCTCAGTGTTGCGGACCGTCATAGATTACTACTTTCTACCCAGGACTATAAAAGGAATGAAAAGAATACATTTCAGTTTTATCTGTCTTCAGATAATAAAGGGGTATTTTTGCTGAATGGGCAGCCGGTTTCCAATGATGACAGCGCAAGGTATGTGAATATAAAAGATATTTCTTTCCAAAGGATACTGCCACATAAGGTAATAATGCAGGTGACCCTGGAAAATAATGTTACTGGCAAAGTGGTTACAGTTGAAAATAGTATTTATAGCCGTTGCTTATGGGCTAAAGAAAGGGTAGGAGAGTCTGATGTCGGTGACACATGATAGGGGAAGTGTTTCCATTACAGCAATAATCCTGATATTTTCGGCATCTCTTTTAATGGCAGCCCTGGCTCAGTTAAATTATTTGGAGCATAAGGTGTTGGATAACAGCATTGCTCAAAAGCAACTGCGTCAGATGGCGGAATTTTCAGTTCAGAGAGAGTATGACAGGCTTGCACAGGACAAGAATTTCCTAAAAGATGTCCTCATGGAGTCAAGACCTATGGAGCCCACAGGGGATATATTGGAAAATGAACGGGGAAGGTGCCAGGTGTTTGTGGGTGAAAAGAATGGACAGGTAATAATATGGGCTGTGGCGGAAAGGGAAAACAGCAAGGCTCAGGTAAGCTATAGTCTGATATTGGATGAAGAAACGGACAAATTTGTTCTGAAGGGAATGTTTTAATTGAATTTTAGAAACATTTTTCAGAGGGATAAGAGGGAAATAGTGGCGGTTTGCCATAGGGACGATACCATATATATGGTTGGGCTGCGAAGCTACAGGGATGGCAGAATTGCCATAATATGGGTTGACTCATTGCCAGAGGTCGGCGAGGGACTTCACGACAGGTTCCTTGGGCGGCTGATGATTCAGCAGCACAAACACAGTGAAGTAATATTCTGCGTTGATGACGACAGAGTGATTACCACAGAGCGGGAAATGCCAGGTTTATCATTAAAAGAAGTTGAAGAGGCTATACGGCTGGAAATGGAATACTCCGGTGAGAATTGTAAATGGGCTTATAGATATCAGGATGATATGGTTACCTTAAAAAAGATATCTCTGGATGAGTACAAAATTTTGGTTGATGATTATCGTGGCGATGTTTTTATTGCCGGTGTTATGGCTATGGACTACTATGAAGAATTTGCAGGTTCGGGTAGTGAGGAGCTTTTTGATATGGCTTGGGGAGGTATTTCCCAAGAACAGATTACTGAGGTGGTAAGGGGGCTTATATTTACAGCTTGTGATTATATTAGGAAAAGGGGATTTTGCTTTGAGTGCTTTCCCAACAGCTTCTTTAATTGGGATTGGCTAAGGGCAGGTATCCTGTTTTTCGTTGTAAATATTTGTGCATCCTTGATTATTGGCTGTGGGGCATTTTGGGAAGGCCAGGAGCTGAATGAAAAAATACATGGCTATAAGCAACAAATGGCTTTATTGGAAAATGTAAATGATATGAAAAAGGAAACAGAGGGTATGACAGAGGTGATTAGTAGAAAAGCTCAAATACTGAATTCCCTAAGGAGCAAGGGGATGGGATTATCGGGATACGCTATAATGATTTACTTGTCCCAGACAAGTGGGGAAGGGGTTATTCTCAGTGAAGCCAAGGTCGATAACGATAAGCAGCTTATATTAAAGGGGCGGGCGGATAATATGGGCATGGTGGTTAAGTATATCAGTAAGGTGGGTAAAAACTTATCCATAGAAAAAACTCAGCAGGGTGAAGATGGTGATGTGGAATTTATTTGCAAAGGGCAGTTATAAAGTGTTGCCAATGAAACTATATATTGGTGGTTTTGTTTTTGCTTGTGGCCTGTTTGTTTTGATTTTTAATATTTGCGTCTTGTTGCCACGGGTGGCACAGACCAGGGCGGAAAGCAGGGAACAGCTTTGTGAATTACAACGTCAGGTGACGTCAATTACTGCCTTTCAGAGACAACATGAGGATTTTGAGGCCCATATAGCAGAGATTAACAGGGAATATCAGCTGATGGAAAAGCTGCTGCCCAATGATGAAGCAGCCGTTGCCTTTATCCAACAGCTGGAAAATCATGCTGAGGTTAGTGGACTGGAATTAATATCCTTAAGGCCGGGAAAGGTGATTAAAGGTGATAAGTACATAGAGCAGCCCTTTGAAGTGGGAGTACGGGGCGAATATGCATCTATTATGGAATTTCTGAAAAATCTGCCCCAGGTTACCCCATATAATAAAACCGAATCATTTTCTATTAAATACTCACCACAAGGACTGGAGTGCCATATTAATGTTTCAATATTTTACTTTATGGGCGAAAAATAGGGATAAAATCTTGCTTTATGTAAACACTTATCATAGAATTAAAAAGTACATGTTTCCAAGAAATTATGGTTATGAGGTGTTGTATGAGTAATTTTAGATTTTTGACCTCCGGAGAATCCCATGGTCAGTGCCTTACAGCTATTGTGGAGGGAATTCCTGCCGGATTGAGGATAGATATTGAGGCGATAAATAGGGATTTAGCCCGCCGCCAGCAGGGATATGGCCGTGGCGGACGCATGAAGATCGAAACGGATAAGGCTGATGTGGTTTCAGGTGTTCGTTTTGGGGAAACCATGGGAGATCCTGTTACTTTACGGGTGGTTAACCGTGATTGGCAGAATTGGACTGACCGTATGTCTGTTTTTGGTCCTGAGTTTGGTGATAAGGTTACGGCGGTACGTCCGGGACATGCGGATTTGACCGGTGTGCTGAAATATAACCGTAATGATGCCAGAGATATCCTGGAGCGTGCCAGTGCCAGGGAAACAGCAGCCAGAGTGGCTGTGGGCGGACTGTGCAAGGAATTTTTGAAGGCATGTGGTATTGAGGTGGTGTCCCATGTAACAAAAATTGGTGGTGTTGCAGTGGATGAAGCCAATATTGACAGAAGCAAAATCGGCAGTGGAGATTCTGAGATTAATTGCTATGACCCGGAGGCAGAAGAGAAAATGAAGGCCAAAATACAGGAGGCCATGAAAGCAGGGGATACCTTGGGCGGCGTTTTCGAGGTTATTGTCCGTGGCGCACCTCTTGGCCTTGGTAGTCATATTCAGTGGGACAAGCGCCTTGATGGCAAGCTGGCATGGGCGATGATGGCAATTCAGGCTATTAAGGGTGTGGAAATCGGAGCCGGCTTCCAGTGCGGTGAGCTTCCTGGCAGTCAGATTCACGATGAAATGTTCTTGGACAAGGATAATAAGGTATATAGGAAAACCAATCGGGCAGGTGGCCTTGAGGGTGGCATGACAAACGGGGAGGAAATATGTATCAAGGCTTGCATGAAGCCTATTCCAACCCTTATGCAGCCACTTAATTCTGTAGATATTGGTTCCAAAACGGAAGTTAGCGCCTGCAAGGAACGCAGCGATTGCTGTGCTGTATCTGCTGCATCTGTAGTTGGTGAAGCTATGGTGGCTATCGTTATTACTGAGGCTGTGCTGGATAAATTTGGCGGTGATGCCATGGTGGATTTGCTTAGTTCAATGAATAATTATAAAAACAGGGTTCAAGGTGGCTTATGATAAAAAATGTTGTTTTAATTGGTTTTATGGGCGTTGGCAAATCCAGTACAGGACGCATGTTGGCCAATATGCTTGGATTTAAGTTTATCGACATGGATAAGGCCATTGAAAAAAAATACTCTATGACTATCCCTGAAATGTTTGAAAAATATGGAGAAGCCTATTTCCGGGAAAGAGAAAAGGAAATGTGCCGTGAGGTGGCCTCAAAGAAAAGCGTGGTTATATCCACTGGCGGGGGCACGGTAAAGGACCCTGAAAATGTGGAAATATTAAAGCGTACTGGTAAGATTGTATGCTTGGCTGCCAGTGTGGATTCTATTATGGAGCGCACATCTGCCAGGGGCACAAGACCTATTCTTGATGCCATGGAAGACAGACGGCAGGGAATCATTGACCTGCTGGCAGAGCGCCAGCCTATGTATGCGCAGGCGGATTATACCCTGGATACCACGGATTTATCACCGTTGCAGGTATCCCAGGATATTATTTCTTATATGAAACGTAGATAATAAATGTGAAATGGAGGTCATGATATGGTATCTGTTGACCTTGAAAATATGTTGGTATGTCGCAGTATATTGAAGGACAAGCTGGTGCAGGAGCTTATGGCATCTGGCAGTGAGCCGGATAATTTGGCACTGAGCCATGCCTTTGCGGGCCACCTGGTGGAAAAGGCAGAAAATGAGGGATGGAGCGGCAATCTTATAAGAGCCCTTTTTCTTCATCTTCTCAGCCAGGAGGGGTGTTTGGCAGCGAAAATGGCTGAAGCCTCAAAAGGGGCTATAGGCGATAGCCTAAAAAAGGCCTTTGTGCATGATATTAAAAAGCTGATGCCACTGCTTTTTAACAGGGCTTCCAGCATAGTCAATATAAGTATTTTGGATGACTATATCCCTTCTATACCATATACCTTGGAGGCAACTGCCTTTCTGGAAAAACAGCTGGAAGGGTGCAATACTCCTGAGACAGTGGCCAATGCGTTTTTGGTTTTCTATCAAAAATACGGCTATGGCGAGATTGCTTCACATCAGGCTTTTTCCTGGGATTCCAAGCACCAGAAGCTGAAGGGAATAAGGCATTTTGAAGCCATGGATTTTGCTGATATTATTGCCTACAAGCGCCAGAAGGAGCAGCTTATTAACAATACATTGGCATTTATTAATAAGAAGCCTGCCAATAATGTACTGCTGGTAGGGGCAAGAGGCACAGGCAAGTCCTCAGGGGTTAAGGCTTTGGCCAAGGCGTATTACAGTCAGGGGTTGAGACTGCTTCAGATGCAGAAGACCCAGCTTAATGAGCTGCCAAAGATTATGGCTACCTTACGTCAGTACGCCAGCAAGCGGTTCATTATATTTTTTGATGATCTTTCCTTTGAGGAATCAGACAGTGATTACAAGTATTTAAAGTCTGCCATTGAGGGCGGAGTTGAATCATGTCCGGAAAATGTGCTGATATATGCCACCTCCAACAGGCGTCATTTAATTCGTGAAACCTGGAGAGACCGTGTAGATGGTCAGGATGAGCTTTTCAGAAATGACAGTATTAATGAAACAATATCCCTGTCCGACCGCTTCGGCCTCATTATCACTTATCTGGAGCCAACCCAGGATGAATATCTCGATATTATTGACCACTTCCTCAGTCATGAGGGTATTCACCTTGAGAGGGAAGAATTGCGCATTTTGGGGCATCAGTGGAATTTGGAGCATTCAGGCAGAAGTGGCAGAAGTGCCCGACAGTTTGTAACCCATTATTTAGGTCAGATGAAATAAAATTATTGGTAAAGAAAAAAGACTTTGGAAATGTGATATCACATCTTCAAAGTCTTTTATTGTTGGTTGTAAATTTTGTGTCAACTGGTCAGTGATGCTCGTTAAGAGTATTCTTGCAGAAATCAATAAATGATTGTGCTGCCTTGGAGATGTAGCGCTCCTTTTTCCAGGCCAGTCCCAAATCAACATAAATCGGGTCCTCGAAAGGCAAAATCTTGATGCCGGGAGTTCCCTTTACAATGAAATCAAGCAGGAAGGAAATGCCAACATTTGTGCTGACCAAACCCTTGATAGTTTCAATCTGATTGGATTCGAGAACAATATTTGGAGAAATATTTGCCATTTTCAGCTTATTTAATACCATATAACGGAGGAAGGAGCCTTCCTTCAGCATAATGAGATCCGCCTCACTTATGTCGTTAATGTTAATGGAATTCTTACGGGCCAGAGGGTGAGCTTCAGGAACACAGGCCACGATCTGGTTGCGGGCCATAGGGAGAAGCTGAAGACTGGAGGAGGCATCGGAAAGAATCACAATACCGAAATCCAGTTCATCCCTTTCCAGCTGCTCGCGGATAGTCATGGAGCCTTCCTCGTAAAGATAAATATCAAGGTGAGGATAAAGGTGCTGGAAGCTGGAGAAAATTCTTGGGAACAGGTAGGCACCAATCATGGATGGAATACCAATTTTTATAGTTCCCTTTTGCAGCTGTTTGTAGTCGTTGACCTCAAGAACAGCATCCTGAATATTCCTTAAAGCCAGTTCGATGCGGTTAAGGAATATTGTGCCCTCAGGGGTGAGGGAAAGCTGCTTTTGACTGCGGTCAAACAGCTGAATACCCAGCTCAGCTTCTAATTTTTTTATAGCCACGGTTATATTAGGCTGGGAAACATTTAACCTTTCTGCCGCTCTTGTGATATTTTTTAACCGGCTTGCCATCTGAAAATATTCTAACTGTCTTAATTCCATTGGTAATCACTCCGATATAATGTATAGGGATATTTTGCCCGATAAATCAAAATTATCCGTTGATTATTATATCATATATTATGCAAATATTAAATAGTTCTTATTATAGTATAACGAAAATTTATTCTTCTCTAATATTTAAGAATTTTTAGGTATTTAGTATTTTGGAATTTTGAGAATTTTGTTGTATAATGATTATATATTTATCAGTGGAAGTAGGATTTTTTGTACTTTTATTGAATATACATAGTGTAAAAAGCAATCTATAATATGTTATTCGTTTTAAACGACATGTAATGGGTTGAACGGGGGGAATTATTTTGGAATTAGCTACAATCGTTGGCTTGGTAATGGGTCTCATATCAGTATTCGTTGGTATGGTAATTAAGGGAGCTCCAATTTCAGCGTTGAACAATCCTGCGGCCTTCCTTATCATTATAGGTGGTACAGCGTCCTGTATATTCATCGGTTTCCGTATGGATCAGGTAGTGAGATTTCCTAAGCTTATTGGTATGACTTTTAAAAAGAACAATCTGCAATCTTCTGGTGAGCTTTTGCAGTTGTTTATTGAACTTTCTCAGTTGGCCCGTCGTGAAGGTATTCTGGCTTTGGAAAGTAAGGTTCAGGAAATAGAGGATCCGTTTTTCCGTACTGGTCTTGGTATGGTTATCGATGGTATGGAGCCTGAATTTGTTAGTGATGTACTTGATGCGGAGCTGGCTATTATGCAGGCCCGTCATGCAGAAAACCGGTCGATGTTCTCCCAGGCTGGTACTTATGCACCGACACTGGGTGTACTTGGTGCCGTAGTAGGTCTGATTGCAGCTCTTGGTAACTTGAATGATATCGATAAGCTGGGTCATTCCATCGCGGCGGCATTCGTTGCTACAATACTTGGTATATTCACCGGTTATGTATTGTGGCTTCCATTCTGTAACAAGTTAAAGATTTTGTCTGAGCAGGAAATAAATCAAAAGCGTATGATTATCGAGGGTATTTTGTCCTTGCAGGCAGGTGACTCTCCTACAGCAATAGAAGCTAAACTGATGGTATTTATTCCTCAGACAGCTCGCGAAGGCTTGAAGAAGGAGGAATAGTTCATGGCGAAGAAAAAAAGACCAAAGCCTCATGAAGAAGAAGCATCAGAGGCGTGGCTTCTGCCTTATTCTGACCTGATGACACTGCTCCTGGCCTTGTTTATTTGCTTATTCGCAATTTCCCAGACTGATGAAACCAAGCTGACTCAGATGGCCCAGGCCTTCAGTTCGGCGTTTAATTTGGGTGGTCCGTCCTTCTTTGTTGGTGCAGGACCAGCCTCTACCAGTTCCCGAGATTACTTATCCGATGAGGATGGCGGTGCTGAGGCATATCTGGCTGAGAATAATCAGCTGGAGGCTGTTAAACGAAGTCTGGACCAATATATTGAGCAGAATGAATTAAATGAAGATTTGAGCACCACCCTTACAGAGGATGGGCTTATGATCAGAATTAAGGAGAAGGCACTGTTCCCATCCGGATCTGCTGATTTGGTTCCTGGGGTTCAGCGCATCGGTCCTGCCATCGCAGCACTGATTGCACCTATTCCACAGCGTATTCTGATTTCCGGGCATACGGATGATGTTCCTATCAGTAATTCTCAGTTTCCATCCAACTGGGAGCTCAGCACTGCCCGTGCCCTGAATTTTATGAAATATATCCTGGCCCAGGATTCCCGCATGAATCCTGCCCGGTTCAGTGCATTGGGCTGTAGCCAGTACAGACCTATTGCTGACAATGTAACTGAGGAGGGGCGCACCCAGAACCGTCGGGTAGAGGTGCTCATTGAACGTGCAGTTCACCTTGATAAATCAGCAATGCAAACAATTCGTTAACGACAGAAGGGCTCCTTTGGAGCCCTTTTTTGCTATGAAATATTAAAACTAAAGATATGGAGAGAATTATGATTATTGGCATAGGTGTGGATATTATAGAGCTGGACAGAGTAAAAAAGGCGATTTCCGGTGAGGCTTTCATAAAAAGAGTGTATTCAGCCGGGGAAATCGAATACTGTAAAGCCAGGGGGAAGAGCAGAGTGCAGTCCTTTGCAGGCCGTTTTGCGGCCAAGGAGGCAATTTTAAAGGCCTTTGGAACCGGGCTACGGGGCGGTGAGCTGGTGGATATAGACGTATATAATGATGAGCTGGGATGTCCAAGAGTAAAACTTTCCGGTTGGTTTAGTGAATTGGCCGAGAAAAAAGGTGTGAAAAATATTTGGATAAGCATCAGTCACTCAAAAAATAGTGCTGTAGCCCAATGTGTGCTGGAAGGATAAGGGGTTATTATGAAGCTGGATTTGATTCCTATAGATCAGGAGCTTGTAAAGGGAATAATGCTGCCTCGGCCCAAAGCCTGCCATAAAGGAAGCTGTGGGCGGGTGTTGGTTATCGCTGGCTCTACAGGGCTTACAGGGGCCGCTGTCATGGCTTCGCAGGCGGCTTTGAGGGCAGGCGCCGGAATAGTTAGTCTTGCCTGCGCTGAAAGCTTGAATACTATTTTTGAGATTAAGCTCACTGAGACTATGACCATTCCTGTGGTTGAAGGTGAAAAGGGATATATTGGCATTGATGCCTTGGATTTTCTGCTGGAAAAGGCCAGTCAGTACGATGTGGTTCTCATTGGCCCAGGGCTGGGACGACATGAAAGTACCATGGAGCTGGTGCGGGAGTTTGTACGCCACACGGAGACACCGTTAATAGTCGATGCTGATGGTATATATGCTTTTCGGGGCCAGTGCCATCTTTTGAATGAATGCCGGAATGTACCTGTATTGACACCTCATTTGGGAGAATTGGCAGCATTGCTTAATATTTCTGTAAAGGAATTACAGCAGGGGCGTAATCAGCTAATTGAAAAGACAGCAGAAAATAATAATGTAATTTTGGTGGCCAAAAGTGAGGAAACAACAGTTGCTTACCCTGATGGTAGTATGTATATTACCACTGTAGGGAACCCTGGCATGGCTACAGCGGGAAGCGGTGACGTACTGGCAGGCACCATAGCAGGTGTTTATTGCCAGACAAGGGAGAAGTATGCTCCTTTGGCGGGGGTATATATTCATGGCAGGGCTGGTGACCTGGCTTATGAAGAAAATGGCAATGGGCTGATTGCTACGGATATAATAGGGAATATTGGAAGGGTACTTTTGGAACTTTGATTGTGAAAACCAGTGGACAAGGTTTACAAAATGTTGTCAATAACAACAAAAAACTCTTGATTTATTACACTGAAACGACTATAATTTGGTATTATATGTTTACACAAGTACATGATTTATGTACAAAAAGTTAGGAGATGTATATTTATGGCAGATGTTCGTTTTGTTAAGGCGGATACTTTAAAGGCTAAACCGGATGTTACCAAAATCGGATTTGGCACTCACTTTACTGATTACATGTTTGTAATGGATTATGAGGAAGGCAAGGGATGGTTTGACCCTCGTATCGTGCCTTACGAGGATATTAAGGTTAGCCCTGCCAACACTACCCTTCATTATGGGCAGGCAATCTTTGAAGGCTGCAAGGCTTATCGCTACAAGGGCAATAAGGCCGTTGTTTTCCGTGCCAAGGATCATATTGCAAGACTGAATAAATCTGCCAAGATTTTAGATATTCCACAGGTTGATGAGAAGCTGGTTTATGATGCTCTCATGCAGCTCATTGACATTGAAAAGGAATGGATTCCTGATGGCCCTGGTCAGAGCCTTTATATCCGTCCATTTATTTTTGCCAATGACCCATACCTGGGTGTTAGCGTCAGCAAGTGCTACAAGCTGATGATTATTCTGTCTCCTGTGGCAGCATACTATGCTCATGGCTTTGCTCCGGTAAAGATTATGGTGGAGGACACCTATGTAAGAGCTGTACGTGGTGGCTTGGGTGCTGCCAAGACCCCGGCAAACTACGCAGCATCCCTTCATGCAGGCCTGGTGGCTCACGAAAAGGGTTACGACCAGACCTTGTGGCTGGATGGCGTTGAGCGTAAATACATCGGTGAGGTTGGCTCCATGAACATCCTGTTCAAGATTGACAACAAGATTGTCACCCCTGAACTGGATGGTACTATTTTGGATGGTATCACCAGACGTACAGTATTGCAGGTGGCAAAGTCCTGGGGCTACGAAGTGGAGGAGCGCAAGATTTCCACTGATGAGCTTCTTGATGCTTACAAGAACGGCAAGCTGGAGGAAGTATTTGGCTCCGGTACTGCTGCAGTAATTTCCCCTGTAGGTGAGCTGGGCTATAATAGTGCTGATACCAAGATGGTATTTAATGACGGAAAGATTGGTCCATTTGCCCAAAAGATGTATGATTACATTGACGGCCTCCATACTGGTGAGGTGGAAGATACCTTCGGCTTCATCGATGTTGCCGGGCAATATTAATAGAAAAGCTGAGGCGTTCCTCAAAAATGGGGGACGCCTTTTTCTTTTTGCGGGTAATCACCTTGTTTTCATAAACTATTGCTACTATAATTAAATAATACTAATGTAACCAAAATTTAGGATTAATGATACAATTTTCATCCTGTTTATTGGAAATAAAAGCAGGATTTTAATTAATGATGATAGAATAAAAAATATATATGGTAGTGTGTTATAGTTACAAGGAGTCGTTGGTATGTCGCTTGATTTTCTAATTCACAATCTGGATTTGCCCATTCCTTCTCAGATACATGGTCTGATAAGGACTGTGGGCTTCTGGGATGTAGTAGATATATTGATTGTAGCCGTAATTCTTTACAAGGTTTACGAAATGCTGCAGGATACTCGGGCCATCACCTTGGTGAAGGGCCTTATTGTGTTGATGATTGTTACGTTAGGGGCCAACTTTTTGGAGCTTCATGTAATCTCCTGGTTGCTGCAGAAAACTGTAACTCTGTTGTTTGTGGCCTTGCCTATCGTATTTCAGCCGGAGCTTCGCAGGGCTTTGGAGCGTCTTGGACAGGGACGTTTTTTGGGGTTGGACCAATACCTTGATGTGGAGGAAGCCAATTCCCTGACAAATGAAATAGATAAGGCCGTATTTAATATGGCAGACAAGAAAATCGGTGCTTTGCTGGTAATAGAGAAAAATGTTGGTATAAATGAAATTATAGATACAGGCATTAAAATAGAGGGACTCATTACCACAGAGTTCTTGATGAATGTATTTATCCCTAATACACCATTACATGATGGTGCTGCTGTGGTACGTGGCAAGCGTTTGGTGGCGGCAGGATGCTATTTGCCCCTTACGGAGAACCGTTCCCTAAGTAGTGAGCTGGGTACCCGTCACAGAGCGGCCATTGGCCTTTCTGAGCAGTGCGATGCCGTAATAATTATTGTCAGTGAGGAAACCGGTGTGGTTTCTGTGGCAGAAAATGGACGGATTGAGCGTTATATGACCCATGACAGTCTGCGGCAGCGTATTCGTCCTCTCTTTGTAAAAGAGAAGCCAAGCATGAAGTTTAAGGATATTATTGCAAATTGGAGGAAGAAAGATGATGAATAGAATCCAAAGTATATTCAGACACAATCTTCCCGCTAAGATACTGGCTCTTTTGGGAGCGGTCATTCTCTGGTTTTTCGTTATGAATGACCAGAATCCTTCTGTAAATTCCACATTTACGGTGCCGGTTTATACCATCAATGGACCGGATGGTTACACCATTAAGCTGAACCCACGTGATGTAACCGTGAAGGTTAGAGCTCCAAGGGCTTCCTTTACGGCCACTAAGCCTGATGATTTCAAGGCTTATGTTGATTTGGAGGATGCTGTTGAAGGCACCAACAGGTTGAAGGTACGCACAGTGGTTCCTCAGGGCTTTGAAGTCGTGGATATTTCAGATGAAATAATTGAAGTAACCATGGAGGCCCTTATTGAAAAGCAGGTATCAGTGAATATTCAGGTAACTGGTAATACTGGCGCACATAGTGCCTTGGATAAGATTCTTCCTGAAAAAGACAGTGTTAAGGTTACAGGACCAAGAAGCAATGTGGAAAGGGTCAACCAGGTGGTTGGTTATCTTAATTTAGCCAGTAATACATCTGATTTTACCGCAAAGGTTAAACTTACACCTGTTGATGTTGATGGAAATATAGTCGACGGTGTTTCTCTGTCCACCAAGGAAATGGATGTTACGGCCAAGATATTGAGTGGCGTTGATAAGAAAGTCGTTTCAATTAAGCCGGTATACAGTGGCCTTCCTGAACATAATTTTGAGGTGTCAGTAGTTTCTGCCCAGCCGGATAAGGTGGAGGTTACAGGCAAAACTGAAGTATTGGAGAAGCTCAATGAAATATTCACGGACGATATTATTGTGGATGGGGCCAATGCTGATATTACAAAAGACGTGAATCTTGTCCTGCCTGATGGTATAATATCACCTGGTCAGAAGGTAAAGGTTACAATACAGATTAAAATGAGAAATAGTGATTGAGCAATAAGAGAGGTAAGCTAAGTGATTAGGATACAGAACTTTAGTGTTTCCTTTGATGATACGACACCCCTTAATGTCTTGGTTGAAAAACGAATGGAATTACCACCTCACTCTGTCAGTGAGGTGGTAATTGTGCGTAAAGCCATAGATGCCAGACGATACAAGTGTGCTGCAATTAAGTTTGTTTATATACTTGATGTAACTGTAGAGGGTAATGAAAAGAAAATCATCAATCGTTTTAAGAAGAATAAAAATATAGATTGGGCTCCTAAAAAGGTGATGCCGAGAAAGTACCCATCACCAGCTGTTGAGGATCAGCCACCGGTGATTGTGGGCTTTGGTCCAGCAGGTATGTTTGCTGCCCTGACATTGGCCCGGGCCGGTTATAAGCCCGTTGTTTTGGAACGGGGTCGGGATGTGGACAGCCGTCATGCTGATATTCAGAAATTTTGGGCAGGAGGGGCATTGTCCCCTCAGTCCAATGTTCAGTTTGGCGAGGGGGGAGCCGGAACCTTTTCCGACGGTAAGCTCACCACACGGGTGAACGATCCTCTCATTAGTGCGGTACTTGATGATTTTGTTAAGGCTGGTGCCCCGGAGGATATTAAATATCTCCACAAGCCACATATTGGTACGGATATGTTACGCACAGTGGTTAAAAATATCCGACTGGAGGTTATCCGCCTTGGGGGACAGGTGCGTTTTGATAGTCAGGTTACGGGTATAGAGAAGAATAGTGATGGCTCAATTAAAGCTGTTATTATTAATGACAGTGAGCGGATGAATGTATCAGCGGCTTTCTTTGGAATTGGTCATTCTGCCCGGGATACCTATAAAATGCTTTACGATTTCGGCCTTAGCATGGAGGCAAAGCCTTTTGCGGTGGGTGTCCGTATAGAGCATCCTCAGGAAATGATTGACAGAAATCAGTATGGTGATGACACCGGCCATGAGCTTCTTCCTGTAGCGGATTATGCTGTTACTTATAACGATAAGGAAAAGGGACGTGGTGTCTACTCATTTTGTATGTGTCCGGGCGGCCAGGTGGTGGCTGCTACCTCGGAGCTGGAGGGCGTGGTTACCAATGGTATGAGTGATTACAGACGTGACTCCGGAGTGGCTAATTCTGCGCTGCTGGTTACGGTTAATACCAAGGATTTTGCAGATCATGTGCTGGGTGGAATTGAATTTCAGCGCAAATGGGAAAGGGCAGCCTTCAAGGCTGGTGGCGGAGATTATTATGCTCCGGTCCAGACGGTGGGAGATTTTCTGTCCGGAAAATCCGGCTCCACAGATTTTCTTACTAAACCTTCCTATCAGCCGGGAGTTCGGCCTGTGGATCTGCATCAGTGCCTGCCGGATTTCGTCAGTGGCATGTTGACAGCTGCTCTTCCATATTTTGGGAGAAGAATAGCCGGATTTGATGATGTGGGGGCAGTAATGACTGGTATAGAGTCCCGGTCATCGGCACCCTGCAGAATTATTAGGGATAAGGGCACCTATGAGTCCGAGAGCCTGTCGGGCTTTTACCCTATTGGTGAAGGGGCAGGCTACGCCGGTGGCATAATGAGTGCAGCTCTTGATGGCATGAATGCGGCACTTGCATTTTTAGATAAAAAGGCTCATACTAAAGGAATGTGAATTTGATATTACTAACTTGGAGGTTATTTTATTATGGCTAGATTATTTGGTACTGATGGTGTGCGTGGAGAGGCAAATGTTGAGCTGACTCCGGAATTGGCATATCGTCTGGGCAGGGCGGCAACCTTGTATTTTGGTGAAAATTCAGAAACGATGCCAAAGATTCTCATCGGCCGCGATACCAGAATTTCCGGTCAGATGTTTGAGGCCGCTTTGTGTGCGGGGATTTGTTCTGCCGGTGGCCGTGCAATTATAGTTGGGGTTATCCCAACTCCTGCTATTGCATTTCTTACAAAGAAAAAGAAAGCTAACTGCGGTATTGTTATTTCTGCATCTCATAATCCATTCCACGACAATGGTATTAAATTCTTCGGTGGCAATGGCTATAAATTGCCTGATTCTGTGGAGGATGAGCTGGAGGAAATCGTAAGAAAGATTGAAGCTGGTGATGATTTCCCACGTTCCACCGGTGCGAAGATGGGTTATATTGATTATCGTCATAACTACATCAATGAGTACAAGGATTTCATTCTGTCCACCTGCAAGGAGCGCTTCGACGGTATGAAGATTGTACTGGATTGTTCCAACGGTGCAGCTTATGAGGTTATGCCAATGGTTCTTAACAGCCTGGGCGCTGACGTTATCGTTCTTAATAATGCACCAAATGGCAGAAATATTAATGATAACTGCGGTTCCACCCACATGGACCGCATTCAGAAGGCTGTAGTAGGCCTTGGGGCAGATTTTGGTATCGCCCATGATGGTGATGCTGATCGTTGCCTTTGCGTAGATGAAAAGGGAAATATTATTGATGGTGACCATATTCTGGTAATGTGTGCCAAGGAAATGATTGCTGACGGCACCCTTACCCACAATACTGTTGTAACCACTGTTATGGCCAATATTGGTTTTCATAAGGCTATAAAGGAGCTGGGCGGCAGAGCTGAAATCACCAAGGTCGGCGACCGTTATGTATTGGAAAATATGCTGGCTAACGGCTATAAGCTGGGTGGCGAGCAGTCCGGTCATATTATTTTCACCGATTACAATACCACAGGTGATGGTCCTGTTACTGCCATTCAGGTTCTGTCTGCTGTTAAGCGCAGCGGCAAGAAGGCTTCCGAGCTGAATGAGATGATGGTTAGCTACCCACAGCTGCTGGTAAATGTTGCAGTTAAAACCAAAGAAGGCTGGGAAGAAAACGAGAATATTAAGGCTGCCATTAAGGCCGGAGAGGAAAAGCTGGGCTCCGATGGCCGTATTTTGGTCCGTCCATCTGGTACAGAGCCGCTTATCCGCGTAATGGCTGAGGGACCTGATCAGTCCCAGCTGGATGTAATTTGTCATGAAATCGCTGATGTTGTTTTAAAAGAGCAGGGCGCAAGATAAGGTGTAGAAATATGAAACAGGCAATTATTGTAACTACCTTTGGCGTAGGTGATAAGGACGTAAAGAAAAAGTGCATAGATTCCCTTATTGGGGATATCCGCAATGCATTCCCGGATTATGATATTTTTGAGGCCTGGACCTCCCGCTTCCTCATAAAAAAGCTGGCTGCCCAGGGAGAGACCTATGAGACACTGGAAGAGGTTTTGGGAGAGCTGGAAGATGCGGGTTACCAAAAAGTCGTAGTGGCCCCTACCCATCTGACTCCGGGGCTTGAGTTTGACAACAAGGTTGTCAAGGTAGTAGAGGAAGCAAAGGAGAAGTTTACGGAAATTCATGTAGCTGAGCCGGCATTGGCAGGAAAGGGCCCTGAGGATTATGAAGGTATTGCTGACATACTCTTTTATCTTGATTCATTGGAGCCGGGAGAAGAACTGCTGCTTATGGGACATGGCTCCCCAAAGCGTCATAATCCGGTTTATGAGTGGGTACAGCAGTACGCCGACCAAAAACATTTGCCTGTTCATGTTGGGGTGCTGGAGGCTGATGATTATCCGACCCTTGATGATGTCCTGAAACGTCTTAAGGATAAGGGCGTTAAAAAAGTTTTCATGAGGCCGATGCTTTTGACTGGTGGTGACCATGCTACGGTGGACATGGCAGGAGACCAGCCGGACAGCTGGAAGAATATTGTTTCAGATGCAGGGATAGAGGTGCGTTTTTCTACAAAGGGCTTGGGAGAAAATAATCTTTATCGCTCCATTTACATAAAACGAATAGAAAAAGCCTTGCGATAAGAAAAAGTCTGAACAGTGGCTGATATTTTAGTAAAAAAATAGAAATTTTCGCTTTGAGACGTTAATGTGAATATTTTTCTATTTTGAAATGGAAAAATTTGAGCAAGTGCGTTATAATAAGTAAGTGTATTAAAAGTGTTAAAGGGGGGCACTGCTTCACCCTGAATATTTTTATTCAAATTGAAGCAGTGGCAGTTTATATTTTTTATGATAAGGCGGTGTATTTATGGAAACTCAGAATCCTATTGTCATTATGTTGATTAACATGACAATCGTATTCGCGGTGCTGTTTGTGTTAAGCCTTTACATCAGATTAATCCACAAGATTGATCCGACTGCAAAAGCAGCAGCAGCTCCAAAGGCAGCTCCAAAGGCAGCTCCAGCACCTAAAACAGCAGCACCTGCTCCTGTAGTGGAGAAGGGTATTGCAGACGAGACCGTAGCAGCTATTGCAGCAGCTTTGGCAACAATGGGTGTGGGCTTTTCTCGCGTTAAGGCTATCAGAGTAGCTGATCGTCCTGCATGGGGCGGCGTAGCTCGTCATGAAGGCCTTACCACCTTGAAGATGAGATGATAAGGAGAAGTCACTAGAGTATGGATATATTAAGCGCATTTTTAACATCTATTCAGTCAGTATGGCTGGACAGCGGTTTTGCTTCCTTTACCTTGGGTAATTTCGTTATGATACTGGTAGGCTTGTTGCTGTTGTACATGGCTATCGGTAAAGAATTCGAGCCACTTTTGCTGACTCCAATTGCCTTTGGTTGTATCATGGCTAACTTCCCATGCACCGGTTTCCTCGAAGAACCAGGTGTTATGCAGGTTATCCACTATGGTATTCAGTATGAGATTTTCCCTCCACTGATTTTCCTTGGTGTAGGAGCCATGACGGACTTTGGACCGCTGATTGCAAATCCTAATACCCTGTTCTTGGGTGCAGCAGCTCAGTTTGGTGTATTTATTTCCCTGGCTGGTGCGATGGTTCTGGGTTTTACTGCCCAGGAGGCTTCCGCTATCGGTATCATCGGTGGTGCTGATGGCCCTACTGCTATTTACATGGCATCAAAGATGGCTCCAAACCTTCTTGGTGCGATTGCTGTAGCAGCCTATTCCTATATGTCTCTGGTACCTCTTATTCAGCCTCCTATTATGAAGCTGATGACTACCAAGGAAGAAAGAGCTATCAAGATGGAACAGCTTCGCAATGTAACTAAGTTTGAGAGACTGGTATTCCCAGTATCTGCAGCTATTATCATTTCTTTGCTGCTCCCACCTGTAGCTGCTCTTATCAGTATGCTGATGCTCGGTAACCTGTTCCGTGAGTCTGGTGTAACTGACCGTTTGTCTGATACCTCCCAGAATGCACTGTGCAACATCGTTACTATCTTCCTGGCTACTGGTACCGGTATGACCATGAGTGCAGAGCACTTCCTGACTGTACAGACTATTGAGATTATCCTCCTTGGTCTCCTGGCGTTCGCTGGTGGTACTGCTGCTGGTGTATTGCTTGGTAAGGTTATGTGCCGTCTTTCCGGTGGCAAGATTAATCCGCTCATCGGTTCTGCAGGTGTATCTGCCGTTCCTATGGCAGCCCGCGTATCTCAGATGGTTGGTCAGAAGGCAAATCCTTCCAACTTCCTGCTGATGCATGCAATGGGTCCTAACGTAGCTGGTGTTATTGGTACAGCAGTAGCTGCTGGTACCATGATGGCTATGATGGGTGCCAAGTAAGTTTATTTGATAATGTCCGAAGGGCTGAAAAGATGCTTTTATCTTTTCAGCCTTTTTGTTTGTAATGAAATGGCCCATAAGAATATGAAAATGGCCTAATTTATGCTAAAATAAAGTGTTATTAAATTTCAAACAGGCTGGTGTTTTAGTTGCAGTTAAAACGACTGGAGGCTTATGGTTTTAAGACCTTCGCCGATAAAATAGAAGTAGATTTTGACAAGGGAATAACTGCTATTGTAGGGCCAAACGGCAGTGGCAAGAGTAATATTTCTGATGCCATAAAGTGGGTACTGGGTGAACAAAATATCCGAAATATCCGCGGTACCAAGGCTGAGGATGTAATTTTTAATGGCAGTGCTGCCCGTCGTGCAATGGGTGTGGCTGAGGTATCTCTCGTTTTTGATAACGATGGAACCCTGCCGGTGGATTTTCAGGAAGTCACCATTACAAGAAGACTTTTCAGAAATGGTGACAGCGAGTTCTACATCAATAGAGCCCGCTGCCGTCTGAAGGATATAACCAATCTTTTTGCGGATACTGGTATTGGCCATGACAGTATGGGTATCATAAGTCAGAATAAAATCGATGATGTCCTGAATGCTCGTCCTGAGGAAAGAAGGTTATTTTTTGAGGAAGCAGCCGGAATAACCAAATACAGAAACCGTAAGCGGGAATCCATGCGAAAGCTGGAGGACACAGAGGCTAATCTCCTGCGTGTTCAGGATATTATTGGTGAGATAGAAAATCAGCTGGAGCCATTGAAGCTCAGTGCGGAAAAGACAGAAAAATACAATGCCCTTCAGGAGGAACTGAAGAAATTTAATCTGGCCGGTATTTACCTTAATTATCTTGACCTCAACAAGAAAAAAGCCAAGCACATGGCAGCCATCACTGCCAAGAAGGATCAGGAGATAGCTGCCAGGACAGCCCTGCAGCTTTCAGAAAATCGTAAGGAGCAGTTTGACAAGGCGGTATTGGAGCTGGAAAAGGAGCAGGAGACTATCTCCCAGAAGCGAAACGAGCTCCATAGTCAGCTTGAGGCAGCTGAAAGTGATATTAAGGTTCTGGAGGAACGCCGCCGTCAGGGCAAGGCATCCCGTCAACTTCTGAGCCAGCAGCTTCGTGAATTAAAGGCTGCAGTGGAAGAAGCCCAGCAGGATATAAATGATTCCGCCAAGAGCGGGGAGGAATCCCAAACCACTCTTGAGGAAACGATAACCAAAATACAAAAATCTCGTGAACAAGCCAAAGTGCTTCGTGAGTCCCTGCAGAAAAAAAGAGAAAAACGTTCTGAAATTGAAAAGCAGGTTAAGGAGGGTGTCCAGAAATATAATGACAAAAACAGCCAGCTTTTGATTTTGGAAAGGGATTTGGAAAATGACAGCCAAAATCGCGGTGACCAGCTGCAGCAGTTAGAGGAACTGCAAAAGGAAATTGCCCTGCTGGAAAGGGATCAGGGGGAACTGACTATGGCAGCTGAGGAAGCTGCCATAGAGAAGAATTCAAAGTCTCGTGAAATTCAAGCTAAGGAAAACCAACTTAAAGAGGACAGCCAGAGCTTTGAAGACCTAACCAGGGAAAAGAATCAGCTGGACAGCAGTATTCAGAAGGTGACAAGCCGATTGCAGATAATGGAGAATCTGCAAAATTCCTATGAGGGATTTGGTAAAGCTGTAAAGGCCGTACTGAAAAGTCAAGCAGCATGGCGACAGCAGGTGTGTGGTACAGTGGCTGAATTAATGGAAGTACCGGGAAAATATGTGACTGCCATTGAAACAGCTTTGGGAGGCAGTCTGCAAAATATAGTTACCAAAGATACCGATACTGCCAAAGCCGCCATTGAATTTTTAAAGCGTGACCGCTTGGGACGTGTTACCTTATTGCCACTTTCTTCCATTACTCCAAGAAATAATCGGGAGAATTTGCCTAACGGGGCAGCAGGAATTATTGGCTGGGCCCATGAAATTGTCACTACCCATGACGAATACAAGAAGGTTATGGATTTTCTTCTGGGAAGAACCTTGGTGGTTGACACCATGGATAACGCCATTAGCTTAAATCGCCAGATGGGACAGCGCCTTAGGATTGTAACCCTTGAGGGCGAGCTTCTCAGCCCTGGTGGTGCCATGACCGGTGGAAGTCATCAGCATCGTGAAAGCAGCTTTTTAAATCGTCAGGATGAAATAAAACAGCTTAGGGATAAGCTGGAAAAAGATAAAAAGTCCTTTGCAGATTTGCAGGAAAAGCGTAGTGACCTTAAAAAGAGAATCGAAGCAACCACATCTGAGCTGGATAAATTCAGAAATGATCTCCATGCCTTGGAAATGCGAGAGCAGGAGCATCAGCTTAATATGTCCTCCATTGAAGAAAAGCTGACAAAGGCCAATGCAGATTATGAGGTGCTGGAGCACACCCTGGAAAATGCCCAGGCCAACTTCCTTTCTATTCAAGGCAAGGTGGCTGAGCTGAGAAGAGAAACTGAAAATCTGGATGCAAGTAATAAAGCCTTAAATAATGAGCTTCAGGAAATCAACGATGATTATGCTGATATGGATCAGGAGGCTGAGGACCTGTCTGTTTTTACCAATCAGCTGGAGCATGATAAAACGGTGCTGGAGCAGAGCATCCTCCGTATGAAGGAAAAAACACTGCTTCGTCAGCGTGAACTTTCCCGAAATGCAGAATCCATCGGCCATAATGAGCAGGAAATCCGCAGATTGGACACTGAACTGGAGGAAAGCCAAAATAAGATTGGCGGTCTTATTACCAAAACTCAGCATTTGCAGGATGATTATGCAAAAGCAAAAGGTGAATACAAGGAAGTTCACGAGCGTCGCATGGAAAAGCTGGTGGAAAGCCAGAAGAATGAAAAGGAGACCAAGTCAGCTCAGCAGCGGCTTAATGGTATTCAGGATGAATTGCATCAGCTGGAGCTGAATGCTTCCCATACGGAATACGATTTGGAGCAGCTGGAAAATGAGATGCTGTCAGAATATGGCATAGTACCGGAGCGTGCAGCCGAGATGGTACCTGAAATGGAGCCAACAGCGCTTAAACGGGAGCTGAAACGCCTGGAGCGGGAGATTGGAGCCATTGGAACCGTAAATCCAAATGCTCCTACAGAATACAAGGAGCTTCTGGAGCGTCACGGCTTTTTGTCCGGGAATGCTGAGGACCTTAACAACGCCAAGGCGGATTTGCTGAAGATTATCGGCGAAATGGACGCCACCATGACCAAGCAGTTTAAGGAGGCCTTTAACAGTATAAATCTGTTCTTTAAGGATATTTTCGTTAGACTCTTTGGTGGTGGTGAAGCAAGGATTGTTCTTATGGACCGGGATAATGTGCTGGAATCCGGCGTGGATATAGTGGTACAGATTCCCGACAAGAAGCAGCAGAATTTGGCAGTGTTGTCAGGTGGCGAGCGTGCCCTTACAGTTGTGGCATTGCTGTTCTCGTTTCTGCGTTACAGGCCGGCACCATTTTCCCTCCTTGACGAGGTGGACGCGCCGTTGGATGAAGCCAATATCGGTCGATTTGGCAGCTTCCTTGAGGAATATTCCAATAATACACAGTTTATTGTGGTTACTCACCGTAAGGGTACTATGGAGTCGGCGGATTCCATGTATGGCGTTACTGTGGAGGATGCTGGTGTATCCAAGATTCTTTCAGTAAAGCTGAAGGAAGCTGAATCAATGATAGATAATTAAATTCTTTGGAGGTTTATGATGGGATTTTTTGATAAATTAAAAAAGGGCCTGACCAAGACCCGTGAAACTATTACTGAAAAAATTGAAAAGCTGGTTATCGGCTATGCTGATATTGATGATGATCTGCTGGATGAGCTGGAGGAAATCCTTATCATGGCAGATGTAGGTGTCAACACTACAGAAAATCTGATGGAGGCAGTGCGCAAGGGCATCAAGAAGAAGGAAATTAACTCCCCTGAGGATTTGAAGCCGTTCCTGGCAAAAAAGATTTCTGAGCTCCTTACCAAGGATTCAGATATTACTAAAATTGCCCAGGAAGGCCCTACTGTTATTTTGGTAATAGGTGTAAATGGCGTGGGCAAGACTACCACTATTGGTAAGCTGAGTAATTACTACAGGGAACAGGGTAAGACTGTTATGCTGGCCGCTGCTGATACCTTCCGTGCTGCTGCTATTGACCAGCTGGAAATATGGGGTGAGCGCACTAATGCCAAGGTTATTCGCCATGAGGAAAATTCCGACCCAGCAGCTGTTGCCTTTGATGCGGTAAAGGCAGCTGTGGCCCGTAATGTGGATATTCTTCTTATAGATACTGCCGGACGCCTTCAGACCAAGTCCAATCTCATGGAGGAGCTGAAGAAAATCAATCGTGTAATTCAGCGTGAAATACCTGAGGCACCACATGAAACACTGCTGGTATTGGATGCCACCACAGGTCAGAATGCCATCAGCCAGGCCAAGCTCTTTACTGAGGCAGCACCTATTTCTGGCGTTGTTCTTACAAAGCTGGACGGCACTGCCAAGGGCGGCGTGGTAATCGGCATCAAAGCCGAGCTCTCCATGCCGGTTAAGTGGATTGGTGTAGGCGAAGGCGTGGACGATTTACGCCCATTCGTAGCCGAGGACTTCGCCAAGGCTTTGTTTGAGAAATAAGATTTCTCCCACGAAGTAGGCCAATGAATAAGTGAACGTACCCCCGCATCTATAGGCGGGGGTACGTTCACTGAATATAATATATACAGGAGAGTGTTCATATAAGGGGGTATTCATCATGGAAGAACTGTACAATAGATTGAATTCTTTTCCTGGCGCTCACTTTGGCTTTGTTATGGGTGTTATAGCATATGTAAAACAAAAACCTGATCGCTTGAAAAAGGTAATGGAGTATCTGAACTCATCAGATAGTCTCAGTAAATCTGATGTTATCCTGTTTATATCCACTCAACCGGATTTCTTTGATACGGATACAGCCGAAGAACAGGTAATTTAATACTCAAATAAATTTATTCATTTCGGACTGCGGAAGCGGTCCTTTTTTTCGCAGGAATATTTTCCTTCAAAGAAGGAAAAATTTGAACAATTGCGTTATAATAGTAAATAACTTAGAGTTATCGTAAAATTAGGAGAAGGAAATGCCTAAAGAACTTAGGGGTGGATATACCACCGGGGCCTGTGTGGCGGCTGGTGTCAAGGCTGCGGCACTGTTTATGCAGGGCAGCTCTGCTGATTTTGTGGAAATAAATGCCCTTGACGGAACAAAACTGCATATACCCGTAAAGACCATTGAATCCGTGGGCGATGGTATAAGGGTGGAAATCGTGAAGGATTCAGGGGATGATCCGGACATTACCAACGGAGCCTCCATATTGACCACCTTGACTATGGATAAGTCATTGGATGGCATAAAACTCATCGCTGGGAAAGGTGTTGGCACCATTACCAAGCCAGGGCTGGCAATACCTCCCGGGGAGCCTTCGATAAATCCAGGCCCCAGAGCTCTTATAAGGCAATCACTGGAGGAGGTCTTTGGCTTTATTCCTGGTTGCTCTGTGCGGGTAGATGTGCCAGCAGGTGAGGAGCTTGCCAAGAAAACCCTTAACTCAGTGCTGGGGGTAGTGGGGGGCATTTCTATCATTGGTACTACCGGGGTTATTCGCCCAATGTCCGAGGAGGCCTTCAAGGACTCTTTGGTGCCACAGATTAGTGTAGCTTTGGCATCTGGCTTTAAAACCCAGATTTTCGTGCCGGGAAAAATTGGTGACCGCATAGCAACCTCCTGGGGGCTTCCTTCAGAGGCCATGGTGCAGACCTCCAATTTTATCGGACACATGCTGGAGGCAGCGGCAGATATGGGTTTGGAAAGAGTTCTTTTATTTGGTCATATCGGGAAAATGGCAAAAGTGGCAGCGGGAGTTTTTCATACACATAACCGTATGGGGGATGGTCGCATGGAAACTATGGCTGCCTACAGTGCAGCGGTAGGAATGCCAGCGAAGGGTGTGCAGGAGATACTTTCTGCTGTCACCACGGAGGAGGCTCTGCCGGTTATTGAGAGGTATAATCTGGAGTCTGTCTATGACACCATTGCAGCCCGGGCAAGTTTAAGGGCCCAGCGGTATGTATTTGAAAAAATGCAGGTGGGAACCGTTATGGTTACGTTGAAGGGACGACTTTTGGGGATGGACGATACAGCAAGAAAGATTGGCGAGGAGTTTGGATGGAACATAAAATAATTATTGTGGGCATTGGGCCAGGAAGTTCTGAATACATGATTCCAGCAGCATTAAAGACCATTGATGAGGCAAAGGTGCTGGTGGGGGGCAGTCGTGCCATGGAGCAGTACGGCAAGGATAAGGGACAGAAGCAGTTTATAATTCGTGCAGATATGAATGCTGTTATGGACTTTATAGGCAGAGAGCTTCACAGTCAGGACGTGGTGGTAATGGTTTCGGGAGACCCGGGGTATTACTCCATGCTGGATGCAGTGCGACGCAACTTTGAGGATAAGCCAATAAAGGTTATTCCGGGGCTCAGTTCCATGCAGGTAGCCTTTGCTAAGCTAGGCATGCCATGGCAGGAGGCGGAGCTTATTAGCATGCATGGACGTAGAGCTTCCAAGGAAAAAATGGTGTATTGTCCCGGCAAAGTTTTAGGCTTTTTGACGGATAAAAATAACAATTCCAGAACTATCCCTGCCATGCTGAAGAAAATGGGCTGGCCAGCAGGGGCCATGGTGGCAATATGTAACCGCCTGTCATACCCTGATGAAAAAATTATTATTACCACTATCGGTGAAGCAACAAAGCTGGAGACAGTATATTTAAATTGTGTATTGGTGGTGAAGGCAAAATGATATCATTGGGAATCCCGGATGAGGAATTTATTCGTGGTAAGGTGCCCATGACAAAGCAGGAGATCAGGATTTTGACCATTGCCAAGGCACGCATAAAGCCGGATAGTGTGGTTTGTGATGTGGGAGCTGGTACTGGTTCTATTTCCATAGAAGCGGCTTTGCAGGCCAAGGATGGTGTGGTATATGCCATTGAGCGCAATCCGGATGGTATTGAGCTTATAAAGGAAAATGCCCTAAAATTTGGGGTATATAACTTAAAGGTTATTGAGGCATACGCCCCTGAGGGCATGGAAGCATTGCCAAAGCTGGATGCAGTCATCATTGGAGGAAGTGGCAGCAATCTTCCAATTATTCTTGATGTAGTAGACAAAAAGCTGATCCCGGGTGGGCGTATTGTAATGAACTGCATCACTATACAGACCATAGCTCAATGCGTGGAGTATATGAGAAAGCGTGAGGATTACACCTATGAGGCCATTCAGGTACAGGTAAGCCAGCTGGAGCAGGTGGGACCTTATGATATGGCCAAGGCCAATAATCCGATTTATATAGTAACATGTGAAAAAAAGAGAGGAGCTAAATAATGGCAATGGTGAATATAGTGGGTGCAGGCCCTGGAGATCCTGAACTTATTACAGTTAAGGGCAAAAGACTTCTGGAGGAAGCTGATGTAATAATCTATGCGGGCTCTTTGGTGCCAAAGGCCTTGTTAGGCTATGCCAAGGAGGGCTGTGAAATTCATAATTCCGCATCCATGTCCCTTCCCGAGGTGCTGGAGGTTATTGAAAAATCTGTGGCAGCTGACAAAAAGGTGGTAAGACTTCATACTGGAGACCCTGCTATTTATGGGGCTATTCAGGAGCAGATGGATGCCCTTAACAAGAAAGGCATTGAATACCAGGTGGTTCCGGGAGTCAGCAGCTTTTTGGCCACTGCAGCGGCTCTTAAGCAGGAATACACCTTGCCAGGGGTAACCCAGACCGTTATTATTACCAGAAATGAAGGTCGTACCCCAGTTCCAGAGCGGGAAAAGCTACGTTCTTTGGCCGCCCACAAGGCCACCATGTGCATTTTCCTCAGTATTTCCATGCTGGGTGATGTGGTTAAGGAGCTTATTGAGGGAGGCTATGAGCCTACAACGCCTATTGCCATTGTTCAGCGGGCTAGCTGGCCGGAGCAGCGGATATTCCGTGGTACTCTGGAGACCATCTGCCAGGAAATTGAGGGCAAGGGAGTGGACCGCACCTCCATGATAGTTGTAAGTCATGTATTGGGTAGTGACTATGAGCTTTCAAGGCTTTATGCACCGGAGTTCAGTCACGGATTTAGGGAAGCCAGCGTATGAGATATGCCATCTTTACTTCATCAGAAAATGGATTGAAGGTAGCCAGGCGCATTAGAGAAAATGTTAAGGCTACTGTGGATATTTATGCCCATGAGGGCCTTAAGGACCAGCAGGAGGTTATTTATTACAGCCGCCTTGCTAATATTGTAAAGGAAGAATTTTCCCGATACGGTGCCTTGATTTTTATCATGGCCACCGGAATTGTGGTGCGTACCATTGCACCTCTTCTGGAGAGTAAGCTGACTGATCCCGCAGTTGTTGTAATGGATGAACAGGCCAGAAATGTCATTAGTCTGCTGTCCGGCCATATCGGGGGAGGCAATGAGCTTACTTTGGAGCTGGCTGAAATATTGGAAAGCAATCCTGTTATCACAACAGCTACAGATGTAAATAACAAGCTGGCGCCTGATCTGCTGGCATCACGTATGGGACTGTTTCCTTATCCCAAGAAAAATATTCTCCATTTAAATAATGCGGTTTTGGGTGATGCACAGCTGGAATATCTTTTGGATGAGAAAATTCCATGCTTTGATGAATACCGTAAAAAGATGAAAGACAATGGCATTTTGGTAAAAGTTTGCACTAAAGATGAAATTTCCAGACTGGTAATGGAACAGGGAACTTATCGGGTGGTGGTTTCGGCTCAGCAATTTCCTGTCAATGAGTGGGTGCTGTACCTTAGACCAAGACGACTGGTGGCCGGTATTGGCTGTCGCCGGGGAGTAGGGGCTGACCTTATTAGTGGAGCCCTTGAGGAAGCCTGTAAGCGGATTGGCTGGAGCGTTGACCGTATAGATGAAATGGCCAGCACTACCTTTAAGGCTGATGAAAAAGGTCTTTTGGAGATTGCAAGTACCCTAAATAAGAAGATTACCTTCTGGGATAATAGTAAACTTAAAGAACAGATAGATTATTATAATTTGGCAGAGTCGGAATTTGTGAGAAAGACTATTGGTGTGGGAAATGTGGCAGAAGCTGCGGCCTATTGCTGCGTTAATCACGGTGTGGAGGCTCTCCTAAAGACAAAATATGAGAAAGTGACGGTGGCGTTAATATGGGAAAAATAACAGTAATCGGAATTGGCCCGGGCAGCATGGAGGATATGACTCCAAAGGCGAAGAAAGCAATTGAGGCAGCAGAAGTGGTTGCCGGATATACCACATATATTGATTTAATAAAGCCCATGCTGGAGGGAAAAGAGGTTATTGGTACAGGCATGATGCAGGAGGTTGACCGTTGCAAGATGGCTGTGGAGTCTGCAGCCTCTGGCAAGAATACTGTGGTTGTATCCAGTGGCGATGCCGGAGTATATGGCATGGCCGGACTTGTGTTGGAGCTGGTGCTTCAGTATCCTGAAAGTGATCGTCCAGAGTATGGTGGCACTGTGGCTGGTGTATCTGCAGTAAATGCTGCGGCCTCTATTTTGGGTGCGCCACTGATGCACGATTTTGCAGTTATCTCCCTTAGCGACTGGATGACTCCATGGGAGCTCATTCAGAAGCGTGCAAAATTGGCCGGGGAGGGTGATTTCGTAATTGCCCTTTATAACCCAAAGAGCAAGGCACGCCCAGACTACATCGATACAATTCAGGAAATTCTCTTGAAGTGCCGTGATCCAAAGACTCCTGTTGGTATTGTTACCAGTGCCAGCCGTGAGCAGGAGGATTGTGTCATTTCCGATTTGGAGCATTTTACCGAGGAAGAAATTGGCATGTTCTCCATAGTAATCATTGGCAACAGCCACACCTATGTCAAGGATGGCTACATGATAACTCCAAGAGGTTACAAGGTATGATTTTCATAGCTGCGGGTACCCAGGACGGACGGGAGCTGGCTGGCTTTATTTTGGTGCATGGCTATGAGGTTACAGCTTCTGTTGTCAGCGAGTACGGTGAGGAGCTTTTGAACCGTTATAAGGGAATAAAGGTTAATAACAAGGCCATGGATGAGGCTGGATTTGTGGAATATTTCCGCAAGAATCAAGTGGAGTGCTTTGTGGATGCCAGCCATCCTTATGCTGCAAATATTTCCACCAATGTCATGAGGGCCTGCGAAAAGTGTGGTGTACCTTATATCAGATATGAGCGGGCATCAAGTCAGCTGGATTATGACAAGGCATATTATGTGGAAAGCGTTGAGGCGGCAGCAGAGAAGGCGGGGGAACTGGGAAAGCATGTATTCCTCACCACTGGCAGCAGAAGCCTTCCCGTTTTTGCAAGGGCGGCTGCGCTAAAGGACTGCGATGTGGTATGCCGTATATTGCCGGAGTCTGAAGTGGTGCGGGAAGCCCGTGAACTGGGATTTTCACCGAATCATATAATAGCAATGCAGGGGCCATTTTCCAAGGAGCTGAACAAGGAGCTGTTCATCAAGTACAATGCTGATGTGGTTGTTACTAAAAACAGTGGCACTCTTGGTGGTGCAGACACAAAGTTCGCAGCAGTAAAAGAGATGAATCTGCCTCTGGTAATAATCGACCGTCCTAAGGTGGAATACACTAATGTGTCCGGCAGCTACGGCGGAGTGCTGGAGTTTATTAAGGCGCATACGGAGAAATAAAGTTTTACGGGTCAGTGGGAATGGAGATGAAGAAGTCTGTGTCAAATGTTTTGGAAAATAAGCTTGGTATATATGAAGGGCATAGACGCTTCCTATGGATATGAGGGCTATAGCGCCTGGCCTATGGAGAAGTTATAACCATATATTTCATATTTTTGCTGGAATTGGGTGATACTGGTTCCAGCATTTTTATTGTAAACTCCCACCCTCCACCGAAAATGCAGAACGTATGGTTTTTATGGTGGTCATATTTTTGTTCAGGTGAATATTCCCAAGTTTAATCTGTAATGATAGTATACAGATAATAAATATTCACTAGTTTTTAAACGCACTAAGGAATTTGAGTATGTCGTTTGGGAAGCGACCTAAAGCGGATTATTTGTTGCTAAAATTAGATCAGATAAACATAGTTTTAAAGTACGAGGGGGTGTTAGTATGTTGGATGTTGCTTTTACATACAGTTATGAAGAAGGTAAATGGATAAAATGTACTGACACTGAATTTGCAAAAAAAGAGATTGAAGATATACCATGTGTAACATTAATTAATTATATTGATAGCCCTTATAGGCCAAATACCAACACAAAGTTCGTTTTTTGCCCTAAACATGGTGTTATGGAGAGAGTAGAGTCTATATCCAATAATCATGCTGTTTCTGAGAGAGGGTGTGGTTTTGAGGGGTTATTAGGCTTTGCAGAAATCACTATTGGTTATGATGGATATTATGCCATTAGTCCAGGTTTTGCACCATTTAGATGGCGAATTTTTCAGAGTGCTCCATTAAAATATATAAATATCGCCTGCGATGTTTTAAGGGTAAATGCTGACATAAATCATGTGGTCGCCAAATGGATGAGTTTTTCATTATCGGTAGATATTATAAAAGACAAAATTTTTATTTCTAAATGTAAACTCCCAAAATCTAATATTAATAATTGGACCGAAACAGATATAGATATCCCTGATGTTGTGGTTGAAACCGCTATGGAGGCTATGCGTGAATGTACGCGTTACAAAACTGGCATTAAACCTAGTGTATTATGCCAGATAAAAAATAAAACGACATTAATGGCTTATCTGGAAAGACCATTTGATGTAAATATTGTTTTTTTAAGGCAGTTCTTTCGGGAGTTTACTACCCGTGATGGAGAAGATATTTTCGATGAAGTATTTACCCGTGAGGAGAAAAACAACTACAGAATTATTTGTGATTTGCTGAAAATAAAGCCACCAAAGAGCCTGCGCAAAGCGTATGCCTTTAATCCGTATGCCATTGTCTGGTACATGATTTTCAAGCAGTGGGGAATTAAGGACATAAATTATATGCACAAATTCTTTTATCTGGATGACAGTATTGCCTCTATGTATCTGAAAAGGTTTTACTTTGACAAAGAGGCAAACCAAGTTACCAGAGATTATGCTTTACAAAACTGGGAGGCACTGGAATATTATTGCCATTGGGTTCTTGAACAAAAGGGCGAAAAAAGAATGTTAAAGTGGTTGTATCGCGTTTCATCGGAAACCGGTTTAAACAGATTGCAGTGGGATGCTTTGATCGCATTTCATGACTATCATGAACAATTATCCGAGGAAGTAAAGGCAAGATTGTTAAAAGATGGCCCAACCGTTTATGTGCACGATGCTATTAGCACGGAAGTAACAGCATTTATGGAAAATTGGAGATCCACGAAAATAAACTACAATGAAACAGAGCAATCCTATTCCTGCAGGATAAAAGAATATGAATTCAGATTGCTGCCAAATACGGGTATGCTTCCAAAGTTAGGGGCTGCATTTAATAACTGTGTGGCCACATATCGGGATAGGATAATACGGCATCAGTCTGTTATAGTTTATGTAATGAACAGTGATGACTATATGGCGTGTATAGAAATCAAAAAAGGCTGTCATATAACCCAGGCATTGGGCAAATATAACAGTCGCTTGAATAGAGAAGTAAATAATGTTTGTTATTATTGGGCGAAGCATAGTAATTTAGTGATAGATGGGGATGATATACTCCCTATGTCACCAGATGAGTTAAAAGAATTTGATGATGTGATAGTTGAACCGATTTATGTAAAATCAGTACATGAAATGAGTTTAGAGGAATTGAAAGATATTCCAGAAAATAAAATATGTGATGGATATTACCTGCGATTGGAATATCTTTTGAGTAGTTCTACTATATGCCCAGCACCAGTTCCATCCGGGGTGGAATTTAGCGATGAAATAAGCAGACTGACATTCCTTCTGCCAGAAGGAGAACAAATTTTTAAGGCAGCAGATAATGGCAATTCAGAGGCTATGATGGTATTGGGGCTCATGTATTTTAAAGGTCATGTTATAGATCGGGATTTCGACCAAGCATTAAAATGGCTGAATATGTCGGCAGCTTCAGGGAATAAGGAAGCTGCAAAGAAAGCAGAACAATTACAGAATTATATAGAAACGGGTATAACAAATAGGGAGCTTGAGATTTTGGATGCGTTATCGAATTTAAGGCGTTTGCTGGCCGCTGGTGCCTACTAATAATGATAGCTCTTGGAAGGAGGCTTGCGATGCACGAATATGGGACAACGGATAAGCAGGACTTAGACTAATGTGCATTATCCATATTTATAGAGTTATTTAAAAAATGGTGGAACAAATGATGGCCTATGAAAAAACAAGATTTTACCGTAAGTACAGTGGTATGCGAGGTCTGTGGAAATGAATTTTTTATACCACGAAAATCAGCCCAACGCAGACCTAACGGACATAATAAAACAGTTTATTGTATCAAGTGTAAGCGGAAGACAATACATATAGAAAAGGTTCAGAAGTATTTTTAGGAGATGATAAAAGCTGGCATACAGCATACTTTCAAAAATAATGGGATATCAGCTTACGAAGATTTTGTGTGGACATGGTTATAAAAATATATTCACATAAAGGGGGAATTGTGAGAAAAATATCGAATAATGTATAGGAAGTAAAGTGAAGGTATAACCTTATTTTGGACAATAAAAAAACTTGCTTTCGCAAGTTTTATTCCACACACTGTGGAGTCCCAAAGGACGGTTTGAATAAATCATGTTTTTTGAACTTAATGGTGTAATTTCTGATGGTACTCAGAACTTACGTTAATCTTATATCATAAGGAGAATGGTGTCAAGATGAAAAAAAATTTTGGTGAAACATATTTAGGGCTGGATATGGGGACAAATTCGGTTGGTTGGGCTGTAACAGATACGGAATATAAAATTTTAAAATTTAATGGTAAAGGAATGTGGGGAGCCAGATTGTTTGCGACTGCTCAAACAGCAGCTGATACTAGAAAAAATAGAAGTAACCGTAGAAGATTGGAGCGTAGAACTTGGCGGGTAAAACTGCTTCAGTCTCTTTTTTCAGAAGTTATAGCATCGCTTGATATGGGGTTCTTTATACGTCAGGCTGAAAGCAATCTTCAAGTTGATGATAAGTCTAGCAATAATAGATATAAAAATAGCTTGTTTGGTGAGGGCTTTTTGTCAGATAGAGAGTATCATCTTAAATATCCTACCATTTATCATTTGAGGTTGGCACAGATAAATGATGAAGGTGATGCCTTTGATCCAAGACTGTTATATTTAAGTTTGGCTCATATTATAAAATATCGCGGCCATTTTTTGATTGATAATCTAAAGGTTGATTTATCTGCTAGCAGTACTCAAAGCGATAAAAGGTTTGAAGAGGCATATAATGAACTGATTTTGAGCCTACAAAATGAATTTGATGATTTTAATGATTATAATTTTGGGAATCCATTGAAAGTTAAAGGGATCATGTCAGATCGGGACAAAAATATTTCTAGTAAGAAAAAATTACTAGAAAGAGAGCTTAATGTCGGAAAAAATAAACAATTAAAGGCGATTGCAGGACTGTTGTCTGGTGGAAAAATAAAATTGGCAGAATTATTTGGTGATGAAGCATTAAAAGAAGTAGGATCATTTGGTTTTGGGGATACAGATTTTGATGCTGTTGAAGATGAACTAAAAGCTCAATTAAATGAGAAAATGGAAGTCTTGTATAAATTCAAGGCTGTATTTGATATTGCCATTTTAGAGGAATTGTTGGGAAATAAAAATTCTATTTCTGCCGCAAAGGTAGATACATATAACGAGCATCAAAAGGACTTAAAACTGTTAAAAGAATTTGCCCGTAATGCAGATAGAGAATTATACAATAAAATATTTGGAGTACCTAAAAAAAGTGAGATGAATTACAGTACCTATATTGGTAGGTGCTTGACTCATAATAGCAAGAAGGCAGTTTTGGCGGACTATGTTTGCAGTCAGGAAGATTTTTGTAAATATCTGAGCAATGTATTAAAAGATTATGTTGATGTTAGTCAGGTAGCTGGCAATGGTAAAGAAAGAAGCGAAATAGATGAACTATTTATCCGTATTAATAATAAGATTGCCTTTCCAAAGCTTCGAACCAAAGCCAATGGAGTAATTCCTGTGCAGCTGAATGAGGCGGAATTAAAAGTAATCTTGAAAAACGCTGAGAAAAGACATTCCTTCTTGTCAGTCAAGGATGAAAATGGTCTTTCTGTCAGCGATAAGATACTCAGCATCTTAAAATTTAGAGTGCCATATTATGTTGGGCCATTAGCAGGAACGGAGCTTTCAAGAAAAGCACAGAGATGTTGGGTTAAGAGAAGTAGCAAAAAGATTACGCCGTGGAATTTTGATAGGGTTGTGAATTTATCAGCTAGTGCAGAGAATTTCATCCGTAAAATGACTAATAAATGTACATACCTGTATACAGAGGATGTATTACCTAAAAATTCTTTATTATATTGTGAATTTGAAACCAGAAATGAGTTGAATAACCTTTCAATTAACGGGATAAGACTGGATGCTGCAATCATTCAGGATATTATTGATGACCTGATTATTAATGGCAAAGGTAAGGTCACCAAGAAGAAAATAAAAGCTTACTTGCAGAAGAAAAATATTATTTCTTCCAGTAGTGATGACAATATAGCTGGGATTGATGATGAGATTAAAAGTACGATGAAATCACATAAAGATTTTTACCGTATCTTTGGAAAGGAATATGTCAACACACATCATAAACAGATAGAAGATATTATAAAGTGGATTACCCTGTTCGCAGACGAAAAATCAATGTTGGTTAATAAAATAAGGGAAAACTATCCAGAGGTATCCTCTGATAAGGTGAATGAAATAAAGAAATTAAACTACAAAGATTGGGGGCGCCTATCTAAGACGCTGTTGAATAGTGAGGATATTTCTTTTTATGATGACGGCATCGGTGAATATATAACTATAATAGGAGCTATGCGTCGTGAATCAATTAATCTGATGCAACTTTTGGCCAGGGGGCATCAGTATGGCTTTGCTGAAAAAATAGAGGCATTTAATGCTACAGGGAAACGACCAGATATTATAGACTATGATTATGTTAATGAAATGGCTGTTTCACCGGCTGTTAAGCGATCTATTTGGCAAACCATACAGGTGGTGAAGGAACTAAAGAAAATAATTGGTCATGATCCTAAACGAATATTTATTGAAATGGCCAGAGAAGATGGAGAAAAGAAAAGAACTGTGAGCAGGAAGAATCAACTACTTGAATTTTATAAAAGATGTAAGGCTGATATTGAGTCTTATGAAGGAAAAGATTTCTTTTATGATAGTAATTATTACAATGATATTCATGGAAAATTAAATGGCCAGGAGGAAAGTTCCCTGCAAGGTAAGAAGTTGTTCCTTTATTATTGTCAGTTGGGAAGAGATTTGTATACTGGAGAGAAAATTTCAATTGATGATTTGTTCAAACAAAATATGTATGATTGTGACCACATATATCCACGCTCAAAGACAAAAGATGATAGCTTAGATAATATGGCATTGGTTTATTTTAAGAAAAATAGAGATAAGGATGCTGATTATCCGCTATCATCAGATATTCAGGAAAAAATGTGTAAATTCTGGAAATTTCTGCTGGATAAGGGGTTAATGTCCCAGAAAAAATATGATAGATTAATGCGGAAAGTTCCACTGACAGATGATGAGTTGGCAGGTTTTATTAATAGACAATTGGTTGAGACTCGTCAATCCACTAAGGCTGTGGCCAACCTTTTATCTATAGAATGTCCTAACAGCAAGATAGTATATTCCAAGGCAGGCAATGTGTCAGATTTCAGACAGGAGTTTGATTTTGTTAAATGTCGTGATATTAACGATTTACACCATGCTAAGGACGCTTATCTGAATATTGTTGTTGGCAATGTGTTCTACACTAAGTTTACTGATAAGCCGTATGAAATGCTGAAGGATAGAAAATTTACATATACATTGAATCCACAGAGACTGTATCAGCATGAAATTAAGCGAAGAGATACGGTGGCTTGGGTTACAGGTGAGGCAGGTACTATTAGTGTGGTTAGAAAAATGATGAATAAAAATAATATTCAGGTGACTAACCAGCTAAGGGAAAACCATGGTGCTATTTTTGACGCTACCATATATAAGGCTAGTGACAACGCAAAGTTGTTCCCTATAAAGAAAGGGTTAAGCCCTCAGAAATATGGTGGTTATAAATCACAGTCAACAGCGTATTTTGTATATGTTGAAGCAGAAAACAAGAAAGGCCAGCAGGAAAGATCTCTTGAAGCAGTATATTGTCATGTGGCAAATTCCATTAAGGATAACCAAGAAGCTTTGTTGCAATTTGTAAAAGAAGAGTACGGATTAAAGAATCCACGCATTATTATTCCAAAGGTAAAGATTGGTGCTTGTTTGGAAGTAGATGGTTTATTGATGATAATAACTGGAACTACTGGAGAACAAATTACTGGAAAAAATGCGCGTCAATTAATTTTAGATGTGAAATATGAAAAATATATAAAAAAGGTATTGCAATATTTGAGCAGAAAAAAGAAGAATCAAAATGTGGCAATTGAAAATTATAAAGATATTTCCAAAGAAGAAAATAGTGCAGTATTTAGTACCTTGGTCGAAAAAATTAAAACGACGCCATACATTAATAGGCCTGCCATTAATTATGACGATATGCATAGGAAAGAAAAGGAATTCAATGAATTGTCAATTGAAAATCAGTGTATTGTGTTGTCGGAATTGTTGCAGTTACTAGCTAAATCTTTACAGGCGAATTTTTCATTAATAGGTGGAAAGAAGAGTATGGGATCATTTAAAATATCAAAAAAAATGTCAGGTCATAAGAAAGTTTTACTGCATAACTATTCCATAACGGGTCTGTTTGAACAGAAGCCGGTAGATATGTTGAAGATATGAGTTGGAGAATAGTAGTAATATCAAATAGGGCAAAGCTTGATTTGCAATTAGGATATTTGGTGGTTAGGGGAGAAACTGTGCAAAAAATACATCTTAGCGAGATTTCTTTGCTAATGATTGAAAGTACCGCAGTTTCTCTCACGGCCGCTTTGTTGGCAGAATTAACGAAACTAAAAATTAAAGTTATATTCTGCGATGAGAAGCGTAACCCCTCATCTGAGCTTATCCCGTATTACGGTGCCCATGATAGCAGTAATAAGGTACGTACCCAGATTTCCTGGAAAGATGAAGTTAAAGGTAATGTTTGGCGTGAAATGGTAAGGAATAAAATATTAAACCAGGCTAAGGTATTGGAATTGACGGGGCATAGTGAAGCAGATATGTTGAAAGGTTATGCTGCTGAGCTTCGTTCTAATGATGAATCCAATAGAGAGGGGCATGCAGCAAAGGTGTATTTTAATGCTCTGTTTGGTATGGGGTTCAGTAGAGCTGATGACAATATCATAAATGCTGCACTGAATTATGGTTATTCCATTTTACTAAGTGCTTGCAATAGAGAGATTACTGCCAATGGTTACATAACCCAACTGGGTATACATCACAGCAATATTTTTAATGCCTTTAATTTAGGGTCTGATATGATGGAAGCATTTCGTCCCTTTGTTGATAATAAAGTTTTGGAATTAAGCAATCTTTGTATGTTGGAAGGATTTGAAAAGAACCAGAAGATGGCTGTAGTTGAGGTATTAAATAAAGATGTACTAATAGGCCCTAAAGTTTACTCGTTAAATTATGCCGTAAAGCTATATATAAAGAATATATTTAGGGCCTTGAACGATGAGGATGTAAGTCTAATCAGCCCATGTTTTTTCAAGGAATAAAAGAAATGAGTTTCAGATATATGAGAGTCATGGTATTTTTTGATTTACCAACAGAAACATCAGAGGACAGAAAAGAATACAGAAAATTCAGGAAAATGCTTTTGAAAAACGGATTTCTCATGATGCAAAAATCTGTATATAGTAAATTGGTTTTGAATGCAACTGTTGCCAATACTGTAATGACTACTATAAGGGATAATTGTCCAGATTTGGGATTGGTTCAGATGTTGACTGTTACTGAAAAGCAATATAACAATATTGAGATAGTCATCGGCGATAATTCCTCTGAAGTTATTAATTCTACGGATAAACTGGTGATTTTATGAATTTGACATATAGGAACTTTGAGGGCCCGTTAGTCATAACTGAAGATATCCCATATAAAATTGTCATTGAAGCACCGGAATTAATGAGACAATGCATTGAAGATATTAATGTATCTCTGTCTCTGTCTGATGCTGGTTTTATGTTGTTTGATGATAATAAAATGCTAAATTTTTCGAAAAGTGTTGACTTTATTTTTAATCCTTTTTCAATAGAACTTAGTCAGAAAAAAATAATGACTAAAATATTGCAGCAGATATGTGAAAATGCTGTTGAGGGGGATTTTTTTCAGAAAACGCAAAAAATCAAAAGTGAGATTAATAAATACATTTATGAGTTGTTGGCTACAGTGGATATTCCCCTAACATTTGATTATGATTTTCAGCTATCAAAGTTTTTTTCTGCAGTAGGCATATCGATTGATCAGGAGATAGGGCTGTTGGCTAGATTACTACAGTATGTTGATTTATGTAATAGTATATTGGGGATACGAGTATTCATATTTTATGGTTTGAGTAATATATTTACTGAAGAAGAGTTGAAACAGTTTTCAAAAGAGACATCTTACAAGAAAATATATGTTGTGATGCTTGAAAATAGTGTTAGGGATTGGTTCGGTAATGAAAAGATAATAGTGCTAGACAAAGATTTGTGTATTGTGAAGTGGAAGAATTAAATATATAATTTAGACAACGGGTATCATCAAATTACGATGTTGTGGTGGCATTACATTCAGAATTTGAGGTTTGAGAATGGTGTAATTTATGATGGTACTCAAACAAACTTGCTTTAGTATTTAACTATCTTCATCGTTTGAGAATGGTGTAATTTATGATGGTACTCAAACTACAAACCCGTCTTTAGACTCTACAAACTGGTTTGAGAATGGTGTAATTTATGATGGTACTCAAACATACCTTCCGCAGGATCACAATTAAGACCTGTTTGAGAATGGTGTAATTTATGATGGTACTCAAACCTATGATAACAAGACTGGTAAATATACTACGTTTGAGAATGGTGTAATTTATGATGGTACTCAAACTTAATCCCTCTTGTATTGCCACCATCTGCGGTTTGAGAATGGTGTAATTTATGATGGTACTCAAACATCCAACCTTCTTAAACACATTGATCATAAGTTTGAGAATGGTGTAATTTATGATGGTACTCAAACCATAGGCAGCGTGCGTATCATGTGTATGCAGTTTGAGAATGGTGTAATTTATGATGGTACTCAAACATTGTTCGTATGATGCAAATGCCATTAGCGGTTTGAGAATGGTGTAATTTATGATGGTACTCAAACGACGGTTTCGGAGTGGGCGGATAAGTACCGGTTTGAGAATGGTGTAATTTATGATGGTACTCAAACCTTGACGAATACGCTAATCCTTCTGCTCATGTTTGAGAATGGTGTAATTTATGATGGTACTCAAACCACATACAATGCAGGGTTATTATCCATTCTGTTTGAGAATGGTGTAATTTATGATGGTACTCAAACTCCTCTAAGAACCTGTATAATGCTCGTCTGGTTTGAGAATGGTGTAATTTATGATGGTACTCAAACAGCCATGGCCGCGTAATTGTGTATTATGGCGTTTGAGAATGGTGTAATTTATGATGGTACTCAAACGCTGCTGGCAAGGGCACAACAAATTCTACAGTTTGAGAATGGTGTAATTTATGATGGTACTCAAACCACTGACTTAATATAAATGTTTAACGCTTCGTTTGAGAATGGTGTAATTTATGATGGTACTCAAACCGAGCTGAGAGACTATAAACTGCAACGCATGTTTGAGAATGGTGTAATTTATGATGGTACTCAAACCGAAGTGAACAGGTACACCCAATGCTTTACGTTTGAGAATGGTGTAATTTATGATGGTACTCAAACCTAACTGCCATAGGCTAGACTCTTATCTTGGTTTGAGAATGGTGTAATTTATGATGGTACTCAAACATCATTTGGAAACAATTGAGCTTTATACCAGTTTGAGAATGGTGTAATTTATGATGGTACTCAAACATCGACTCTTTCAAAAGTAGTCCAATTTGGGTTTGAGAATGGTGTAATTTATGATGG
>NZ_JAZTZI010000002.1:0-1536 GCF_045637405.1 Anaerovibrio sp. | reverse complement strand
AGGCGTACTTCACCGCATAGGACATAATGGAAACATTTATAAAGCCATTTTCGTCCAGTGCCTCCCGAATAGCCGCCACCCGGCCGTCCATCATATCTGATGGGGCAATGATGTCAGCCCCGGCCTGAGCCTGGCTAACTGCCACCTTTTGCAGCAGCTTCAGGGTTGCATCATTATCCACATAATGCCCGCACAGCTGGCCGCAATGGCCATGACTGGTATACTGACACAGGCACACATCCCCGATAATCACCAGTTCTGGCACAGCCTCTTTAATAGCCTTAATGGCCCGCTGCAGTGGAGAATTCATATCCCAGGCACTGGAGCCAATCTCATCCTTGTATTCCGGCAGGCCAAATATCTCCACTGAGGGTATTCCCAGTGCATAAATTTCCTTGGCCAGCTCCACTGCCAAATCCACCGAGTAGCGATAACAGCCTGGCATACTGGAAATGGCTTCCTTTTTATTTTCTCCAGGAATAACAAACATTGGGTAGACGAAATCCTTGGCCGAAAGGGATGTCTCTCTTACCATGGACCGCACCTGTTCACTAATGCGCATGCGACGCGGGCGCAGCTTCTGCTCAATCATCAAAATGCCTCCTTCAGGGCCTCCACCAGCCCATCAATGGTATATTCAGCGGCCTCCACACTAACAGACAGGCCGTTTTTCCTCATGGTTTCCGCCGTTATCGGGCCAATGGCACACAGCTTGACCTTATTAAGAAGACTGGTGTCTCCCCCCAAAAGCTTCAGGAAATTGGTCACTGTAGAAGAGCTGGTAAAGGTGACCGCATCAATATTGCCCTTCTGCAATTCCTGGCGGATTTCCTCACTATTTCCTTCTCCTATAGCCGTCTCATAAGCCGGTACCACAGCTACCTCTGCTCCGGCTTTACGCAAAGACTCCGGCAAAATTGCCCGGGCCTGGGCTGCTCTTGGAATTAGAACCCTTATACCTGGCTTAATCATATCTTTTAGGGCTTCAATAATCCCCTCCGCCTGATAACGATCAGGAACTACATCGGCTATCAAGCCATGTTGTTTTAGGGCTTCTGCCGTGGCCGAGCCAATGGCACAAAGCTTGGCGCTGGCCAATGCCCGAGCGTCCTTACCAGCTTTTTCCAAGCGCTGCCAGAAATGATCCACACCATTCGTGGAGGTGAAAATCAGCCAATTATATTTATCAATACCCCCCAGGGCCTTGTCCAAGGACCGATATGCATCGGCCGGGGCCTTAAGGGAAATAGCTGGGGCCTCAATACATTCTGCCCCTAACTCCTCCAATTGGCGGGTTAACTTGGAGGCCTGGGCCCGGGACCGAGTCACCAAAATTTTCTTGCCAAATAGCGGCTTCATGGCCACATTGTCAAACCAGGCCAAATCCTGTCGAAGTTTTACCACCTCACCCACCAGAAAAATGCATGGCGGTTTAATGTTTTGCGGTTGAGCCATATCGGCCGCCTCCGCCAAGGTACTGGTCCATACCTGCTGCTTCAACTTGGTACCCCAACGAATAATGGCGACAGGGGTAGT
>NZ_JAZTZI010000001.1:0-37037 GCF_045637405.1 Anaerovibrio sp. | reverse complement strand
GTGTTGTTTTTATTGACACTTAACTGATTATCTATTAAATTCGTATTAGTCTGCTTTAAGAAAAAAGAGGGGTGGACAGATAACGGTCACCGGTATCCGGCAGGAGCACCACGATGTTCTTGCCCTTGTTCTCAGGCTTTTTGGCCTGCTGAACAGCTGCGGCCAGGGCTGCACCGGAGGAAATACCGATGAGAATACCCTCACTCTGGGAGAACTGACGGCCATACTTAAAGGCATCATCGTTTTCGATAGGGGAAATTTCATCGTAAATCTTGGTGTTCAGGGTATCTGGAACAAAGCCGGCACCAATTCCCTGGATCTTGTGAGGACCGGCAGTTCCCTTGCTGAGAACAGGGGAAGTGGCAGGCTCCACAGCGACTACCTTCACATCAGCCTTTTGGGACTTCAGATACTCACCTACACCAGTAAGAGTACCGCCAGTACCAACGCCGGCAATAAATATATCTACATTACCATCGGTATCATTCCAGATTTCTGGGCCGGTGGTCTTTTTATGTGCTTCAGGGTTGGCTTGGTTGGTGAACTGGGATGGGATAAAGGAATGTGGGGTATTCTTTGCCAGCTCCTCGGCTTTTTCAATAGCACCCTTCATACCCTTGGCACCATCTGTAAGGACAATCTCTGCACCGTAAGCCTTTAAGAGATTGCGACGCTCAACGCTCATGGTCTCCGGCATAGTGAGAATAGCCTTGTAGCCCCGGGCTGCAGCAAAGCTGGCCAAGCCGATACCAGTGTTGCCGCTGGTAGGCTCGATAATAACGGAATCAGGGGTGAGCTTTCCCTCTGCCTCGGCCTTTTCAATCATGGCCTTGGCAATGCGGTCCTTAACACTGCCCGCTGGATTGAAATACTCCAGCTTAACCAGAATATTAGCCTCAAGGCCATTGGCCTTGGCAAAATTGTTAGCCTTTAAAAGAGGGGTACCACCGATAAGTTCAGTAACACTGTTGTAGATTTTAGCCATAATAAACGCCTCCTGATGTATTATTTATTAGTTCGTTGGTGAAAACATATATGTTTAGTATGTTTGTATTTTAATACCTACCATTATGGTTGTCAATAGAATTTTTATTTTTTTTAAAAATTTTTTGGACACAAAAAAGCCCGACTATCCATGAAGAAAAAATGATATGGATAAATCAGGCTTTAAATGGGTGTTTTAGTTTGAATGATGACCTATGTTATTACTGCATCTTGGACAAATCGTTGAAACGGGTAAATTCCTTCTTGAAGAACATCTTCACCGTATCCACAGGACCATTACGATGCTTGGCCACAATAACCTCGGTAATATTTTTATTTACAGTTTCCGGATCATAGTAATCCTCGCGGTAGAGGAACATTACGATATCCGCATCCTGCTCCAGGGAACCGGATTCACGGAGGTCACTGAGCATAGGACGCTTTATCTGACGGCTTTCCACACTTCGGGACAGCTGGGAAAGGGCAATAACGGGAACATTCAGCTCACGGGCCACCGCCTTTAAGGAACGGGAAATTTCAGATATTTCCTGCTGACGGTTATCTGTGGCTCCCTTGCCGGTGCGCCCCTGCATCAGCTGGAGATAGTCGATGATAATGAGGTCCAGTCCCTTTTCCGCTTTAAGACGGCGGGCCTTGGATCGCAGCTCCATTACGGTGATACCAGCGGTGTCATCAATATATAGAGGAGCCTCTGCCACCTTGTTGGCCACGTTTACCAGCTTGCTCCAGTCAGTCTTGTCCAGCTCTCCTTTACGGAGCTTTTGGGAGTCAATACCACCTTCGGAACACAGCATACGCTGAACCAGCTGCTGCTTGGACATTTCCAGGGAGAAGAAGGCCACGTTCTTGTGTTCTTTCAGGGCCACGTGGGCACCTATATTAAGGGTAAAGGCGGTTTTACCCATACTTGGACGGGCAGCCACCAAAATAAGGTCAGAGGCCTGAAGGCCGGAGGTGAGCTTGTCCAAATCCGTAAAGCCACAGGGAATACCTGTAAGTCCACCCTTGCTTTCGTAGAGTACATTGATTTTGTCAAAGGTCTCCATAACGATATCCCGCATTGGGGTAAAGGCACTTACATTCTGGCGGTTGGCTACCTCCATAATCATCTTTTCCGACTTATCAATAACGTCGGCCACATCATCGGAGGACTCATAGGCCATGCCTGCAATGTCTGTGGCGGTATTTATGAGGTGCCTCAAATCCGACTTTTCGCGCACGATCTTGGCATGGTAGGTAACATTGGCTGCCGTTGGTACAGTATTGGCCAGGGCAGTAATAAAGGTAACCCCACCCACCTTTTCCATAAGATTCTCATTGTTGAGGTAATCGGAAACGGTGACGATGTCCGCCGGCTCGTTTTTATTAAAGAGAGTCAGCATGGCCTCATATACGATTTTGTGGGCATCACGATAGAAATCCTCAGGTCTTAAAATCTGGGAAACTTCGGCGATGGCCTCTTTTTTTATGAGCATGGCTCCCAAAACAGCCTGCTCAGCATCTATATTTTGAGGCGGAACTCTATCAATCATTGGCATTTGTTAATCCTCCGATTTTTCTGGCTCTGGGGCCAGCAGTAACTCAAATGCTTCCTTGGCAGTGGAAACGGGGTGAATATCCAGTCCCAGATGCTGCTTTGGAATATCCTTGCTGTTTTCCTTTGGAATAATCAGGGTCTTTATACCAGCCTGTTTGGCGCCATAGGCCTTTTCGAAGACACCTCCCACGGGGCGTACACGGCCCTGAAGGGAAATTTCTCCTGTCACCGCCACATCCTGACGGATAGGACGTTTGGTAATGGCAGATAAAATGGCAGTAAGAATGGCAGTTCCGGCACTTGGGCCATCAATATTGCCTCCGCCAATAACATTAATGTGAATGTCGTAATCGTGAATATCCTTCCCGGTAATCATGCGAACCACGGAGGCAGCGTTAAATACGGAATCCTTGGCCATACTGCCGGCTGTTTCATTAAAGCGGACAGTACCCTTGCCCTTTTCACGGGATTCAAAGGCAATGGCCTCAATTTCAATGACGGAGCCCAGAAAGCCTGCCACTCCCAAACCAAAAATATGGCCGATCTCCAGACGATCCGAGGCCTTTTTGGTTACGTAAGGGCTTAGACGGCTCACCTGGGCTACCTTGTAAATATCTGCCTTTTCAATGGAAACAGGGGTGTCAGCCTCCTGATCACCATTCCTTTGGGCATTGCGCTCCAGGGCCAGACTATAGGCATCTGCCAGAATATTGATGGCTTTACGGCCTTCGATGGTATATTCACTGATAAGCTCTGCCACCCCATTCCCTAAATCTGCGGAGAGCTTTTTGGCAGCATTTCTTACAATTTCCTGAATATTGGCAGGAGTCAGTGGCTCGAAGTAAATTTCCGCACATCTGGAGCGGAGAGCCGGATTTATGTGTGATGCTTCCCTGGTGGTGGCACCGATTAGCACGAAATCAGCCGGGGCCCCTTCTTCAAATAATTTTTTGATATAAGGGGGAATCTTCTCATCAGCCGGGTCATAATAGGCGGATTCAAAGAAGGCACGCTTATCCTCAAGGACCTTAAGGAGCTTGTTTTGGAGCATAACATCCATTTCGCCGATTTCGTCAATAAAGAGAATACCACCATGGGCATCGGTAACCAGCCCGGGCTTTGGCTCCGGAATACCAGTATCAGCCAAGTCCCTACGGGCACCTTGATAAATAGGGTCATGTACAGAGCCCAGCAATGGGTTGGTCATGTCCCTGGGATCCCAGCGTAAGGTTGTACCATCTGTTTCGATGAAAGGTGCATCATCTGCAAAGGGAGACAGCTTCCGTTTTTTGGCTTCCTCCAGCACCAGACGGGCAGCAGTAGTTTTGCCTACTCCCGGTGGTCCGTAAAGGATAAGATGCTGGGGATATGGGGAACTGAGCTTTGCCAGCAGGGAATCAACAGCCCTTTTTTGGCCTACGATTTCATCTGTGGAGGATGGGCGTAAAAGCTCCATAACAGACTGGGTCAGACTAACTTTCTCCAGCTCCTCCAAATGCTCACGCTTCTTTTGTTCCAGAGGAGATTCCCCATTCTTTTTCTCCTCTTTGAGAATCTGCATTTTTATATCCTTAACGTAATCCTGATGATTTTCCTCCAGGCGTTCTGCCACCTTTTTCTCCAAATCATCCTCCACTGAGCGGCGGGCCAGAATGTCGGAGAACTGCTCCGTAAGCTGCTCCAATATTTTCAGCAGCTCATCATCCTTTGGCACCTCTTTGATGGTGGGATTTTCGTTAATAATTCTCTGTAAAGCAAGTACACGCTCACCTCTTTTAGGTGAGCGCACGTACTGTAAAGCATCCATTTTGCCTGCCTTGATAACCAGCTTGTCGGAGCCGTAATAGTCCACCAGCAGGTTAAACAGGGCATCTATTTTTCTGTCCACCTCATCCCGGGGACCCATTTCAGCCTCCAGAGCTGCCTTGGCAGAATCCAGATTGGCATCCCGGTCCTGGGTTTTGAGATTTAATAATTTAGAAAAGAAATTTTTCATGAATAAAACCTATTAACCCTGTATTACTTCTACCTTAATGGTGGAGGTGATTTCCGGATGTACTTTAATGACTGCCTCGTAGGTGCCAACGCCGGAAATCTCAGTTTTCAGGGAAATTTTACGCTTATCAATATCAATGTTGTGCTTCTTCTTTAAAACGTCAGCAATATCCTTGCCACCAACGGAGCCAAAGAGACGGCCGTTTTCACCGATTTTCACGGGAATGGTAACGCTGACCTGGGAAAGCTGGGCAGCCATGAGCTTGGCCTCATCAGTGTCCTGGGCCTTCTTGCGGGCTGCAGAGCCGGCCTGGGCCTTGGCAACGTTTATATTATTGGAGGTTGCTTCCACTGCCACCTTCTTTGGCAACAGGAAATTGCGGCCATAGCCGTCGGAAACCTCTACGATATCACCTTTTTTACCTACGTTCTTAACGTCCTTCTGCAGTATTACTTTCATTGCTATCAAACTCCTCTATAAAGCTATTTGTATATTCCAATACTTGGTTATAAACATCATCCACAGTGCCGTCCTTCAGCTGGGTTCCAGCCACATTCTGATGGCCGCCGCCACCAAAGTTTTCCATAATCAGCTGAACATTTATGTCGCCTGCTGAACGGGCACTGACACCTACAGTATTCTGAGTCAGCTGGAATACCACAATGCTGACCCTGACCCCTTCGATTCTCAGCATGGAGTCCGCCACCTGGGCTGCCACCACCTGAATGTTAGGCATGGCCTCAGGACATTTTGTAATAATAAGGCCATTTGGCAGCATATTGGCTGTGGATTTGGCCTTGGCCTCTGCCACCTCCGTGGCAAAGTCAGTTCTAAAGAGCTGGCGGACGGCCACCAGATCAGCACCCCAACGGCGAAGATACGCTGCCGCCTCAAAGGTGCGCACACCCACCTGAACAGCAAAGTTCTTGGTATCCACCAAAATACCGCAGTACAAGGCAATGGCCTCTATGCGGCTGATTTTCAGTTCATCCCCGAAATACATAAGCAGCTCAGTAACCAGCTCACTGGTGGAGCTGGTGGCAGTTTCAGTGTAGGCGATTTTCGTATTCTTGATACATTTTTCACTGCGGCGATGATGGTCGATTACCACTACCTGCTCAATGCGCTCCAGCATTTCCGGGGCGGCAGTGAGATGCGGAATAAATGTATCCACCACAAAGAGTACAGGATTCTGGGCAGTAATGTTTACCACCTTTTCGTTAGGAATAAAGAGTCCTGCGTATTCCTCACGGGAGGAAAGCATATCAATAATCTTATCGATGCCCTCATTCATGTCGCTAAGGATAATATGAACCGGCTTCTCAAGGGTTTTGGCCATACGGGCCACGCCCATGGCGGCACCAAGAGCATCGAAGTCCTCATTGTGATGCCCCATGATAAATATTTCATCGGCAGTCTGCATGAGAGCTTTTATGTTGGAGGCCATAACTCTGGCCTTAACACGGTTCTGCTTTTCCAGTGCCTTGGTTTTTCCACCAAAGAAGCTGGTTTGGCCGTTCATCATAATAGCAGCCTGGTCACCGCCACGGCTAAGTGCCAAATCCAGCATTGCCTGGGCTTGCTGGCCCAACTCGATGTAGGTTTGACGGTCAGCCACGGAGATACCCATACTCAGGGTAATTGGCAGCTTGCTGGTGGTGTTAAAGAGATTGTGAATCTTGTCCAGAATGTCGAACTTCTCACCTATGGCCATATCCAGATTGCGACGCTCGATAACAGCAATATACATATCGTTGCTGATATGACGTGTATAGCCCTCAAGGTGTGTGGTCCATTCATCAATCATCTTGTTGGCCTCAAATATGAGGCTGTTTTTCTCCGCATCATTTAGGCCCTTCAGTACGTCATTGTAGTTATCAATCTGGATATACATCAGGACAGAGCGGCTGTTGGCGTGAATTCGCTTCAGCAGCTGATAAGGAGTGTCATCAATAACATAAAGGGCCATAAGACCACAGGAGTCATCCTTGGTGGCAATAGGCACATGTTTTACCTTGTAATGAACATTTTCATGGATAAATACAGTTTCACCATTTTTGCCCCAGATAGCATTTAGATCAAGCTCCGGCCAAAAGGCAGCCTCGCCCTTGTTAATTGACATGCCGTATTCAGGAATAACCCTGATGTGCTTTTCCAGTTCTTTGTTAAACCACTGGAGGCGGCCACTTTTATCTGTGATGACAATCATCTGTGGCAGATTATCCAGAGCATAATTGGAAGCATCATTAACATTGCTGATTACAGTATGGCAATAATGGGCGAATTCCTCACTTCGATAACGACACCGTTCATAGCCGAAGAATAAGGTGGCGCACCATACCATCAGTGATGCTGCACCGATATACCAGTTGTATAAAAACAGTACAACCACCAGCAAAAGGGCGGCCAGATGTATTATGGCAATATCAATCCAGGCATTTAGATTTCTTGGCATTTTTATTAACCTCTGTTTCCAATATTAATTACGTCTTGCAGAAAAACGCTTGCGATAATCAAAAATCATATCAAACAGGCCTACAAATGCTAACAGCTGAGCCAACAGACCGTTAATGAATATGAAGCCAATGATAATCCAGAACATCCATCTGGAAATTTTGTTCCTTAATAAATTGCTAAGTATGGCCACCCCCTGAACAAAACCGGTGCAGGTGGTGAGGAAAAAAGCATTGTAGGAAATCTGGGTCAATAATGAGATACTACGGGATTCCCCCCAGTAAATTCCCACAAGAGAAAAACCAAATAGATAGAATAGGGCTACAGGCAAACGCCAATGGTCAAGAGGTGGCAGCCCGGGAAGATTATAGCCTAAACGGGTCAGCACCTTACGCCCCATAACATAGTTAATGAGGGTGGTAATAAGGCCGGAACAGATCACTATCAGCGGCATAAGCATCCCCACCAGCTTAAAGGCCTGGCCAAAGTTATCTTTCATCTCGTCAACTTTATCGGCCGGTATACCCATGGCTTCATAAGCTGCAATAGAAGAATTGAAGGTGTCCTCCATCATCTCCAGCTCCATGTTGAAGGGGTTAATACCAGTAACGGCCAAAAACAGGCCCAATGCCAAAACCATGGAAATTACAGCCGTTACCAGGGATATGAGCAAGTTCTGACCGGCGGGCAGAGCCCTTCTGAAGCCATATCCAAGGGCAATAGCCGGTGGGGCAAAGCCCAATACCAGTCTGATAGCCGACATGGGTTCAATAAGTATGGTCATGATAATTCCGGCGGCCAATATACTCAGCAGGGCCCACTTTAGACCGTGCCGTACCTCCAGAATCAGAATAGGCAAAGGCCAAATTAATATAGCAACTTCACCCAGCAGGGGGATATAGACTCCCACCAAGGCTACTATAACAGTTATAGCCACCAACAGGCTGCTCTCTGTCATAGATTTTATTTTTACATCTGCCATGCTTTAAATCTCCTTAAATAGTAACGCGAGACAGAGATTACCCCGCATTAATTCATCATTATATCATTTTATAAAAAAACATGCCACCTATGGTATGTTTGTGGTACTAAGTCAACAATTGCGTTATAACTCGGTGAAAATTGTTCTCACCGGGTTGAAACGCTAATAGGAGTTTTTTTCTTTTATTTAAAAGGAAAAATTTGAATAATTGCGTTATAATAGTAATCGTAGAAAAAAATACCCTGGAGGTGTTCGATATGGATGAAAAAAAGTTGTTAAAGCTGCAAAACGGCAGCGATATACGCGGTGTTGCCATGGAAGGTGTTGAGGGGGAGGATGTTACCCTTACCCATGATGTTGCCAATGTTATTGGTGCTGCCTTTGTAAATTTTTTGGTCGATAAAACCGGCAAACCGGCGTCGAAGCTAAAGATTTCCGTGGGTCATGACTCCCGTCTCAGTGCGGTAAGCCTGAAGGAGGCGGCCATTGAGGGTGCCATGAATTTAGGGGCCAGAGTGTTTGACTGCGGTCTTTCTTCTACTCCGGCTATGTATATGTCCACGGTTTTTGAGGATACCATGATGGATGGAGCCATTATGATTACCGCCAGTCACCTTCCATATAATCGTAATGGATTAAAGTTCTTTACAGCAGAGGGTGGCCTGGAGAAGGCTGATATTAAGGCAATACTGAAGGCAGCAGCTCAGCTGGAGCCAGTCCGCTATGATATTAGCGATGTGGAAAGCTTGGAGCTTATTGATCTTTACTCTGAATATTTGTGCGAAAAAATCAGAGTGGGGGCTAATCTGGAGGAGAACTACATGCAGCCTCTCTCCGGCATGAAAATAGTGGTGGACGCCGGTAATGGTGCCGGTGGCTTCTTTGCTAATAAGGTATTAAAGCCGTTAGGGGCTGATACAACTGGCAGTAAGTACCTGGATCCTGATGGCCGGTTCCCGAACCATGTGCCAAACCCGGAGAACAAGGAGGCTATGGCTTCCATTAAAAAGATTGTCAATGATACCCATGCTGATTTGGGGTTGATTTTTGATACTGACGTGGACCGTATGGGGGCAGTGCTTCCAGATGGGAAGGTTATCAGCCGCAATGCCCTTATAGCCATAATGGCGGCTATTCTGGCTCCGGATTATCCGGGCAGCACCATTGTTACAGACTCCGTAACCTCCGATGAGCTTACGGAATTTTTGGAGGGAACTCTCCATCTGAAGCACCACCGCTTTAAGAGGGGCTACAAGAATGTCATCAATGAATGTATCCGCCTTAATGAGGAGGGTATTGTTTCCCCGTTGGCAATTGAGACCTCCGGCCATGGTGCCCTGCAGGAAAACTACTATTTGGATGATGGAGCATATCTGGCTGTTAAGCTGATTATTGCGGCGGCCAAGGCTCGCCGTGAGGATAAGCAGCTTACCAGTTTAATCGAGGAATTGGGTTATCCGGCAGATGCCAGGGAGTATCGCCTGTATATTCGTGGATTGGAGGATTATAAGACATACGGCAGAGGGGTGCTGGAGGAATTCAAGGAATTGGCTCAGGCCCGCGGTATTCAGGTAGCTTCTCCATCCTATGAGGGCGTTCGTCTGGTATTCCCTAATGAAGGCTGGATTCTTCTCCGCCTGTCCCTCCATGATCCAAATATGCCAATGAATATTGAGGGCAAGCATGATGGTGATTGTGAGAAGCTGGTTAATATAGCCCGGGAGCTTGTATCCGGCTTTGTTAATCTTGATGACAGCGTGATGTATTAAGGCCTTGTATACATGGCTCAGCGGTTGACAGTGTCTCCAGGCTAATGCTATGATGTATACGGATAACAATGGGGTGGACGATGTTCTCCCCGCCTGGGTTACCCAGGCAATAGAAGCTGTTTTCTTTTTAAGGAGGAATTGCATCAATGATCGAACGGTATACCAACCCTGAAATGGGTAATATCTGGACTCTGCAGCATGAGTTTGAGGTTATGCTGGATGTGGAAATCGCCGCTTGCGAAGCAATGGCTGAGCTGGGAGAGATTCCAAAGGAGGCTGCCAGGAACATTCGTGAAAAGGCCCATTTCGAGCTGGATCGAGTAAAGGAAATTGAGAAGGAAACCAACCATGATATTATTGCTTTCCTGACCAATGTGGCTGAGTATGTAGGCGATGATTCCAAGTATATTCACAAGGGATTGACTTCCAGTGACGTTAAGGATACTGCCCTTGGCATTATGATGAAGAAATCTGCCGAGCTGATTATTGATGATTTGAAAAAATTCCGTGAGGTACTGAAGCGCCGCGCAGCTGAGTTCAAGCACACAGTTTGCATCGGCCGTACCCATGGTATCCATGCAGAGCCAATGACATTCGGCTTGAAGCTGGCTCTTTGGATGAATGAGATTGACCGTGATATCGAGCGCGTGGAGCATGCCAAGAAGATTGTTTCCGTTGGTAAGCTCTCCGGTGCCGTTGGTACTTATTCCAACATCAATCCAAAGATTGAAGAGCTGGTTTGCCAGAAGCTGGGTATTACTCCTGCTCCTCTGGCTACTCAGGTTATTCAGCGTGACCGTCATGCCGAGTACATGACTACTCTCGCTATCGTAGCAAGCTCCTTTGAAAAGTTTGCTACCGAGATTCGTAACCTCCAGCGTACCGATATTCGTGAGGCTGAGGAATATTTCAGCCCAGGTCAGAAGGGTTCTTCTGCTATGCCTCATAAGCGTAATCCTATTACCTGTGAGCGTATTGCCGGCATGGCCCGTCTGGTTCGCGGTAATGCTCTGGCATCCATGGAAAATATTGCTCTCTGGCATGAGAGAGATATTTCCCACTCCTCCGTAGAACGTGTTATCCTGCCAGATTCTACTATTAATGTAGATTACTGCATAAAGAAGTTTACCAACATCATTGATAAGCTGCTGGTATATCCAGATGCTATGATGGAAAACTTGAATAAGACCGGCGGTCTGATTTTCTCCCAGCGCATTCTTATTGCCCTGGTATCCAAGGGCGTTCTTCGTGAGGACGCTTACAAGTGGGTTCAGCGTAATGCCATGAAGAGATGGCTGGAGAAGGAAGACTTTAAGACCAATATCAGCAAGGATGAGGATGTAGTTAAGTATCTTTCTCAGGATGAGATTGATGAGTGCTTCAAGGTTGATTATTTCCTCCGTCACGTTGACATGATTATGGCTCGCTTCGGACTGTAATAAATTGATTTTTGGAATTTGTTAATAAAGGGGGCCGCCAAGCGGTCCCCTATACTTTTTTAAATGTATCGGGATGTTCCGGATACTGTTTTTGAGGGGAGAGACCATTATGGCTTCAGTAGTAATCCTTGGAACCCAGTGGGGTGACGAAGGCAAGGGAAAAATCGTTGATTATTTGGCACAGCAGGCAGAGGTGGTTGTCCGTTCCCAGGGCGGCAGCAATGCAGGTCACACTGTGGCTGTTGATGGTGTAGAATACAAGCTCCGCCTTATGCCATCAGGTATTTTGTTTAAGGGTACCTTAAATGTGGTGGGTAACGGCGTTGCCTTTAATCCAAAGGTTATGCTTCAGGAAATGGATGGCATGATTGAAAAGGGCATCGATGTTAGTGGCATCCGTATCAGTAACCGTGCCCATGTGGTAATGCCATATCACTGTGAGATGGACGGCTATCTGGAGGAGATGAAGGGGGCCAACAAGGTTGGTACCACCAAGAACGGCATTGGGCCATGCTATGTTGACCGTGACGACCGCATTGGTATCCGCGTATGCGACTTCATCGATAAGGAAGAGTTCAGAAAGCGTCTTAAGGAGAATCTTGAAATCAAGAATAAGCAGGTTGTGGGCATGTATGGCAAGGAGCCATTTGACTACGAGGCTATTCTTAAGGAATACGAGGGCTATGCTGACCGACTTCGTCCTTATGTATGTGATACTATTGCACTCCTTCACGATGCAATCAGGGCTGGCAAGAAGATTCTCTTCGAGGGTGCCCAGGCTACCATGCTGGATATTGATTATGGTACTTACCCTTATGTAACATCTTCTCACCCTGTATCCGGTGGTGTCTGTGTTGGTGCCGGTGTGGCTCCACGGGACATTGACAAGGTTGTGGGTGTAGTAAAGGCTTATTGTACCCGCGTTGGAGAGGGCCCATTCCCTACAGAGCAGCTTAATGAGATCGGCGACAAGATTCGTGACGCTGGTCATGAATATGGTACTGTTACCGGCCGTCCACGTCGTACAGGCTGGCTTGATGCCTGCGTAGTCCGCTATGCTGGTATGCTTTCCGGAATTGATTATATGGCCATTACCCGCCTGGATATTTTGGATATTATGCCGGAAATCAAGATGTGCGTGGGCTATAAGTACAAGGGCGAGCTTCTTAACGAGATTCCGGCCTCCCTTAAGGTTTTGGCTGAGGTAGAGCCAGTTTATGAAACCTTCGAGGGCTGGCAGACTGATATCAGCGGTATCAGAAAATATGAGGATCTTCCGGAAAAGGCCCGTATTTATCTGGAGCGTATGGCTGAGGTAACCGGTATTAAGCTGGGCATCGTATCCGTTGGTCCTAATCGTGATCAGACCATCATCATCGCTGATGATTTATTTAAATAAGACAAAAATACAGTAGGAAGAGGTCCACATGAGGACATATTTTGCCTTGGTACTTAGTGAATTCTAACCAAAGGTCTAGAATGAACTTAGTACCACTAGGCAAACTAGAGAGCGCGAGCGTTCCGATTGTGGACCTCTTCCTACGTTTTTCTAATGTATACACATAGGAGCTGGACTGGAAATGCAGTCCAGTTTTTTTTATGTTATAATGAAAAGTGTATTGTTTTTAATTATGGTCATTGATCATAATTTATTTTGAGGAGAAAGCTATGCTTGAATTAAAGGATTTGACCTATCAGGTTGAAGAAAATAATGAGATTAAGACAATTATTGACCATCTTGACCTCACCATAGAGGATGGCAAATTTGTGGTGATTACCGGACCGAACGGTGGCGGTAAATCCACTCTGGCCAAGCTGATTATGGGAGTTAAGGAGCTTACCTCCGGCCAGATGATTTTTGACGGGGAGGATATTACTGAGTGCTCCATTACTGACAGGGCCCGTAAGGGAATTAGCTTTGCCTTTCAGCAGCCGGTTCACTTTAAGGGCATTAAGGTCCTTGATTTGCTTCGTCTGGCCACCGGTAAAAATATTTCTGTAAATACGGCCTGTGAATACCTTTCCAAGGTGGGACTCTGCGCCAAGGAATACATAGATCGTGAGGTTAATTCCTCCCTTTCCGGCGGCGAGCTGAAGCGTATTGAAATCGCTACTGTTTTGGCCCGTGGCACCAAGTTTTCCATTTTTGATGAACCGGAGGCAGGAATTGATATTTGGAGCTTCCAGAACCTTATTCAGGTTTTTGAAAACATCAGAAAGACTGTCAAGGGTACTGTGCTTATTATTTCCCATCAGGAGAGAATCCTTAACATTGCTGATGAAATCATTGTTATTGAGGACGGCAGGGTGAAGAAGCACGGTCCTAAGGATGAGGTGCTGCCAGAGCTTTTGGGCACTGCAGATGCGGTTAACATGGCCTGCAGCAAGATGAGTTAAGGGGGCATTTGATGTTAGATAATATTCAGAAGCAGCTGCTGAAGGAAGTGGCTGACCTTTATAAGATGCCAAAGGGGGCTTACAATATCCGTGCCAACGGTGAGAAGGCAGCCCGTAATACTACGGAAAATATTGATATTGTTACCAAGGAGGACAAGCCTGGTATTGATATTATCATCAAGGATGGTACAAAAAACGAAAGCGTTCACATTCCTGTTGTTCTCAGTGAAAGCGGCCTCAAGGAAACGGTATATAATGATTTTTATATTGGTGAGGACTGCGATGTGGTTATCGTTGCCGGCTGTGGTATCAGCAACTGCGGCAGCCATGATTCGGAGCATGATGGTGTTCACCGCTTCTTTGTGGGCAAAAACTCCAAAATCCGTTATGTGGAAAAGCATTATGGTGAAGGGGATGGCAGCGGCAAGCGCATTTTAAATCCTGTTACTGAGGTTTATCAGAAGGAAAACAGCTATGTGGATATGGAAATGGTGCAGATTAAGGGCGTTGACAGCACCCATAGGGTGACTAAGGCGGAGCTGGCTGAAGGGGCTACCATGATTGTCCACGAGCGCCTTATGACCCATGGGGATCAGAAGGCCACCAGCGTTTATGAGGTGGAGCTTAACGGGGAAGGCTCCAGCACTGATGTTATTTCCCGTTCCGTGGCCAAGGATAATTCTGAGCAAATATTCGAGGCGGCAATTATCGGTAACACCGTATGCAACGGTCATGCGGAATGTGATGCCATTATTATGGACAATGCCCATGTGGTGGCAGTACCAAAGCTGGATGCCAGAAATGTGGATGCTGCCCTTATTCATGAGGCAGCCATCGGCAAAATTGCCGGTGAACAGCTTATTAAGCTCATGTCCTTGGGACTTACCGAGGCAGAGGCCGAGGAGCAAATTATCGGAGGTTTCCTTAGATAAGGGAGGCAGGGTATGAAATACGCTAAAAATTTTGCAAAGCTGTTTGTTATAGCCATGGCGGCTGTAAGTGTGCTGGTAGGTTGCGTTCAAGCGGTTCAGGCCAAGGAAATTAAACATCGTCTGATTCACTATAAGCCAGTTATAAAATGGGAGAAAATGATCTCCAAGGACGATATGGTGAGTATCATGGGACCTGCTACCATAAGCCAGGAGCAAATGGTACGGTTTATTCTGTCCCGCAATCCTAATCCGAAGCTGAATTGTTCCGTAGAGGAGCTGGTGGCGGCTTATTATCAGGAGGCTGGTGATGAGGGAATCCGGCCTGACGTGGCCCTTTGCCAGGCCTTAAAGGAAACAGGCTTTTTCAATTATGGCAATGATGTAAAGCCTATGCAAAATAATTATTGTGGTCTGGGGGCTACAGGGAATAAGGTTCCCGGCTATACCTTCTATACCCCCCGTCGTGGTGTAAGGGCACACATACAGCATCTTGTGGCTTATGCCACCACCCGGCTGCCAAGGAAAATGCTGGTAGATCCGCGATTCACTATTTTGGTGGAGAAATATCCTCAATATCAGGGCTCGGCCCAATATTGGCCAGATTTAAACGGTCGCTGGGCGGTACCGGGTACTACCTATGGTCAGGAAATCCTGAAATTATGGCGGGAAGCCCGTAATTTTAAAGGAGGGGCTACGGAATTAGAAAATGCGTTGGCCCTGGCAGCTGCCGATTCAAATAATATTGATGGCTGGAATAAGGCATATTCTTTGGCGTTAGCTGATGGAAATTATCCAGAAGCCGTAGGAAGTATGGATAAGGTACTCCAGATAAACGATAAAAATGTGGACGCCTATATAAAGCGGGGAGATGTTTTTAGAGAATGGGGCTATAACGAAAAGGCCCTGGAGGATTATAATAAGGCCATGTCCCTGGATGAATACAATTATGCTGCCCTGTCTGGCCGGGCTTACCTCTACGCAGTTATGCAGAAAAACAAAAAGGCTATTAAGGATTATGATAAGATGCTGAATATGTATCCTAACGATACTATTGCACTGTATAATCATGGTTGCCTTATGGCTGATGAGCGTAAATATCATGAAGCAGTGGATGATTTAGAAATGCTTCTCACTCTGGAGCCTGATAATGAATACGCCAAGCAGGCCTATGATGATTTGATGAATTACCTAAATAAATAAATTTTTTATAGTATAAAATCCCGTTTTCAGCTTGAAGACGGGATTTTTATTTTAAAGTTTATGTATTCTTACAAAATTAGTCGGAATTATTGACATCCCATAAAAAACCACTTATTATTAGAGCGTAAATAAAAACTGAGTAAATTAGTCAGAATAGAGGCGGATAGTGTGACTGCCTGTTCTGTGTATTATGGGAGAGATATATTATGGAAAAATTATTGAATATCAAAAAACTGCAGGTGAGCGTGGCTGACGGTGAGGCAGAAGGCACCACCAAGGAAATTCTCAAGGGTATTAATTTGGAGGTTAACCCTGGGGAAATCCATGTGGTATTAGGACCTAACGGCTCCGGTAAGTCAACTCTGATGAATGCCATTATGGGGCATCCAAAGTATGAGATCGCTGGTGGAAGTCTGGAATTTGAGGGAGAGGATCTTACAGCTTTAAAGACCTTTGAACGTGCCCGTAAGGGGATTTTCCTGTCATTCCAGGCTCCGGAGGAAATTCCCGGCATCACTGTGGAGAATATGATTCGTACTGCCAAGCAGGCTGTAACCGGTGAAAATATAAAGGTAATTAAATTCCGCAAGGAATTGAAGGCCGCCATGAAGGAGCTGCAGATGGATGAATCCTATGCCCAGCGCTATATGAACGTGGGCTTTTCCGGCGGCGAAAAGAAGCGTAACGAAATTCTGCAAATGCTGATGCTCCAGCCAAAGCTGGCCCTGTTGGATGAAACTGATTCCGGCCTTGATGTGGATGCGATTCAGATTGTATCCAACGGCGTAAAGAAGTTTCACAATGAGGATAACGCCTGCCTCATCATTACCCACAACACCCGTATATTGAAGCAGCTGAATGTGGACAAGGTTCACGTTCTGATGCAGGGGAAGATTGTGGCTGAGGGTGGCCCTGAGCTTATTGAGAAAATAGACAAAGAGGGCTTTGGTTTTTTGCAGGGAGCTGAGTAAATATGGCACAGGAAAAGACTTATATAGAGGATATTGAGCGTACCCTCTATGATATAAAGAATGTAGATAAATCAAAATATAAATCCCAGTCCGGCTTGACTGAAGATATCATCAGAGATATTTCCGCCAGAAAAAATGACCCGGAATGGATGCTGGAGTTTCGTTTGAAATCTCTGGAGGTGTACAATCAGCTGTCCCTGCCAAATTGGGGACCGGATCTTTCAGAGCTCAACATGGATGAAATCGTCACCTATGTGCAGCCAGATGCCAAAATGACCGGCAGCTGGGATGAGGTGCCTCAGGATATAAAGGATACCTTTGACCGTCTTGGTATTCCTGAGGCGGAGCAGACATCTTTGGCTGGAGTTGGGGCCCAGTATGATTCTGAGGTGGTCTATCACAGTATTCAGGAGGATCTGGTAAAGCAAGGGGTTATCTATACAGATATGGAGACAGCTCTTCATGAGCATGAGGAAATCGTAAGGGATCACTTTATGAAGCTGGTACCCCCAAAGGATCATAAATTTGCGGCCCTTCATGGTGCTGTATGGTCCGGCGGTTCCTTTGTGTATGTGCCGGAGGGAGTTCATGTAGAAATTCCCCTCCAGTCTTATTTCCGTTTAAATGCAGCAGGTGCAGGCCAGTTTGAGCATACCCTTATTATCGTGGAAAAGAACGCCAGCCTACATTTTATTGAGGGCTGCAGTGCGCCTAAATACAATGTAACCAATCTCCATGCCGGCTGTGTGGAGCTGTTTGTCAATGATGGTGCAAGACTTCGTTATTCCACCATTGAAAACTGGTCCAGAAATATGATGAACCTGAATACCAAGCGTGCTGTAGTGGGCAAGGACGGCGTTATTGAATGGGTTTCCGGTTCCTTCGGTTCCCACGTGTCCATGCTGTATCCATGCAGTGTGCTGAAGGGGGAAAATGCCAAGTGTGAATTTACCGGCGTTACCTTTGCCTCCAAGGGGCAGAATCTGGATACGGGAGCCAGCGTTATTCATTGTGCACCTCATACTTCAGCCAATATCAGCACCCGTACTATTTCCAAGGCCGGGGGCAAGGCCACTTACAGAAGTGCGGTGAAGGTTACAAAAAATGCTCCTTATGCCAAATGCTCCGTAAATTGTGAGTCCTTGATGCTGGATGATATTTCCCGCTCCGATACCCTGCCAACCATGGATATTGAGGGGGACGAGGCGGATATCGGCCATGAAGCCACCATTGGACGCATCAGCGATGAGGCAATTTTCTATCTTATGAGCCGTGGAATCAGTGAGGATGAGGCCCGTTCCATGATAGTAAGGGGCTTTGTGGAGCCGATTGCCAAGGAGCTGCCACTGGAATATGCGGTAGAGATGAATAATCTGGTTAATATTGAGCTGGAAGGCACCATGGGTTAAGGGAGGCGTTTGGAATGAATAAAGAAATTTTTAGTGAGATTCCTATGCGGACCTGGAACTGGCTGGGTGTCAATGAAGCTGTTGTGGATAAGGATCTGCTGGTGGAATCCCAGAATCTGGATATAAAAATTGAGGCTGAACATCAGGAAAAAATGATTGTGGAATATCGTAAGGAATCTTACGGTATTGTGAATATAAGTATTGGTGAAAATGCTGTATTGAAGCTGACCCAGCTGCAGCTGATGCCACAGGACTGTGATCATGTGAATGAAATAAATATCGTTCTTGAGAAAAAGGCCAAGCTACAGCTGGTGGCTGTGGAAACAGGAGCAAGGTCATTTGCCTCCAAGGTTAACATTATTCTTAAGGGTGATAAATCACAGGCGGATGTGTCCCTGCTATATTTCGGTGACGGAAACCGCAGCTTGGACATGAATTATGTATTGGAATTCCAGGGCCGCAAAACAGTGGGCAATTTGGAGGTCTACGGTGGCCTTATGGGTGAAAGCCAGAAGATTTTTAGGGGGACCTTGGATTTTAAGCAGGGTTCCAAGCAGGCCAAGGGCTACGAAAAGGAAAATGTGGTGGTGCTCTCCTCCGGGGTACGGAACCGCTCGGTACCGATTATGCTTTCCGGAGAGGATGATGTGGTGGGTAACCATGCTGTATCCTCCGGCAAGATTAACGAGGATAAGCTTCACTACCTTATGAGCCGTGGACTAAGTCCGACAGAGGCCCGTAAGCTGGTGCTGGAAGCTGCCTTTAATCCGGTGTTGGAATTAATTGATGACGAAGCACTGCGGCAGGAGATTGATTCTTATATAAAGGAGCGTCTTGAAAATGAATAACACTGTAAAATTTAAAGCAGACTTTCCTTTATTAGGCAAGCCAATGGGAAATAATCCTCTGGTATATCTTGATAATGGTGCCACCACCCAGAAGCCGCAGGAGGTAATTCAGGCTATTAAGGAGTATTATGACAGCTTTAATGCCAATCCCCACCGGGGGGCCTATGAGCTGAGCATTAAGGCTACGGACATATATGAAAATGCCCGTATGAAGACCCAAAAATTCATTAATGCCAAATACTCCCATGAGATTATTTTTACCAAGAATGCCACAGAATCCTTAAATTTAGTAGCCTACAGCTATGGACTATCCCATGTTGGTACAGGGGATGAGGTGCTTATTGCCATTTCCGAGCATCACAGTAATCTTGTGCCTTGGCAGTATGTGTGTCAAATGAAGGGCGCTACCTTAAAATACATTTACCTTGAGGATGATCATAATCTTTCCCAAAGGGATATTGAGGAGAAAATTACCGGAAAAACTAAGGTGGTGGCTGTGGCCCAGGTTTCCAATGTGCTGGGGCTCATTAACCCCGTAAAGGAAATAATTGACAGAGCTCATAAGGTAGGGGCTGTGGTGGTTGTTGACGGCTCCCAGAGTGTGCCACACATGGCTGTGGACGTACAGGATATGGATGCTGATTTCTTCGTGTTTTCCGGACATAAAATGCTGTCCCCTATGGGGATTGGAGTCCTCTATGGCAAAGAGGCACTGCTGAATGATATGCCACCTTTCCTGATGGGAGGGGACATGATAGATTATGTGGAGGAGCAGCATACGGATTACGCTCCATTGCCTGCCAAATTTGAGGCGGGTACTCAGAATGTGGGGGGGGCAGCCGGTCTTTCTGCTGCCATTGATTACATTAATAAGGTTGGCTTTGATTATATTGAAAAGCAGGAAAAGGAGCTGACGGAATACGCCATCAGCCACATGAAGGAAATGGATTATATTGAGCTTTATGGCTGTGACAGTACCAGGGATAATAAAACCGGTATTGTCACCTTCAATGTTAAGGATGTACATCCCCATGATGTATCCACCATTATGGATGCCCATGGAGTGGCTATCAGGGCAGGCCATCATTGTGCCCAGCCTCTGATGATTTACTTGAAGCAGAATGCCACCTGTCGGGCTAGCTTTTACTTCTACAACAGCAAGGAAGATGTGGATAAATTTATCGAAGCATTATCAAAGGTGAGAGGAGTGTTGGGCCTTGGAGCTTGACAGTATTTATACAGAGCTGATTTCGGAGCATAGTCGCTCCACGGAGCATAAACATCATTTGGAATGTCCTAATATGTCTTTAAAGGGGAGAAATCCCAGCTGCGGTGACGAAATTACCCTGGAGCTGCAGGTGGAGGATGGTTATATAAAGGATGCCTCCTTTGTGGGAATTGGCTGTGCAATTTCTCAGGCCTCTACCTCCATTATGATTGATCTTATAAAGGGTGAATCCGTGGCTAAGGCCAGACATTTGGCCAATCTCTTTCTGCGCATGATTAAGCGGGAGGAGCTGACAGAGGATGAGGAGGAGGAGCTGGATGAAGCCTTCGCCCTGAAGAATATCTCCAATATGCCCGCCAGGGTGAAATGTGCGGTGCTTTCCTGGCATACGCTGGAGGAGGCGTTCAAAGAGGCAGAGGGAATACAGTAAATTCAGTTGTTGATGATAAATATAAATAGCGAGGGCATTGCCTCTAGCATGAAGATTCTAATTGAGTAATTTTGAGGGAAATAAAAAAGAGGGCGATGATAATTGCCTAGCGCAATAGAACAACGAGAACATGTCTATAGCACGAACCCGTCACTAAAACTTTTTCTTGTACTTATATAGTGGAAAAAATTACAACTCGCTTCGCTCAAACAAGTAATTTTTTCCACTAATATATAGGTAATACAAGAAAAAGTTTTTTTACGTTCCGGTTTCTATTGCTATAGACATTGCCCTCGTTTCTTTTCGCTATTAGCAACTGCCCTCGCCTTTTCTTTTTGATTGTTATATAACTGACTACGTTATTATTTGCTTTCTGCCAGCAGTTTACCGATGACGAAGAAGCTGCCGCTGGCCTTGCAAAACAGCTTTCCATCCTCATTTTTCAGCTCGCACTCGCACATCATGGTGCGGGAGCCGTTATGTACCACATGCCCGGTGGCAATGAGCTTTTCTCCCAAAGGCACACCCTTTATAAAGCTCATGTTAAAGGATAGGGTTACTACTTTTTTATTGTGGGAAAGGCAGGCGGCACCCATGGCTGTATCCGCCAGACTCATTAAGGCTCCACCGTGGGACATTTCATAGAAATTGGTGTGCTTACGGTCAATTTTCATTTCCAGGGTAACGGAGCCTTCCTCCACCTTGTCCACCCAAATGTGTAACAGCTCCACATAAGGATTTTCCTTGTAAAAAAGTCGCAGATGCTTGGTGAGTCTGTTTACAATACTGTCTGTCATTTTTAATACCTCGCTAAATTTTTCTTATGTCATCTATGGTATAATTACATATTATGAATTAATTATACGCCAACTGGCTGGAAAAGGAAAAAATACATGAAATATAAGTATTATTTTTTTGATTTTGATTATACCCTGGTAAATTCGGAAAAGGGGATTGTGGAATGTTTTTTACGGACCTTGGAAGAATTTAACATACCCGCAAAGCCCTGGGATGAAATTAAGCTCACCATCGGTATGCCAATGATGGATGCCATTACCCAGGTTACGGGATTAACTGATGAGGGGGAGAAATATAAATTCCTGCTGGCATATAAAAAGTATGCGGCTGAATTAATGACTCCCAATACCCATTTCTTCCCAGATACCATTGCCACATTGGAAAAGCTGAAGGCAGCGGGCTGTACAGTGGCTATTATTTCCACGAAAACCCGCCATCGCATAGAAGAAAAATTTCAGCAGGATGGACAAGCTCATCTTATTGATTTTATTATTGGAAGTGAGGATACCACTGCCAGCAAACCGGACCCTCAGGGCATCAACATGGCCGTTAAGCGCACCGGGGCAGACAGAAAAGATGTGCTTTATGTGGGGGACAGCCTTTATGATGCCGGGGCGGCTAAAAATGCCGGTGTGGATTTTGCTGCTGTTCTTACGGGCAATACCAAAGGTGAAGAATTTGCCCCGTATCCATCGGTGCAGATAATAAATAGCCTAAAGGAATTGCAATAATTTTCATTTTTCCATGAAATGGGAGAGAAAAAATGGCTTCAAAACTAAATAGACGTTCATTTATAAAGGTCTTTTTTTCGGGAATAGTTTCTGCGATAATGGGGAAATTCAATAAATCCTCTGCTGCAGTGGCAGGCAGTGATATTTATTTGCCACGCCAGCTTATAACAAAGGACAGCACCCATTCCAGAACTATTATGTGGCATTCACGAAATCCCCATAATTCTTTGCGGGTTAACGTAAGGGACGATGGAGGCAATGTTGCGTCATATATGGGAGGCGGTGGGCTCTTTCAGGATAATGGGGAGAGCTTTTATATTAATAAGGTTTTGATAAATCGGCTCCAGCCCAATAGCAATTATACATATCAGATTGTGCAGGACGGGGCCACAAGTCCTTGGTATCCTATGGAAGCAGGTGGCAGTGATACCATGGAGGCACTGATTTTTCCAGATTCCCAATGCTCTGATGGCTACGAAACCTGGAGACGGGTGGCATCAGGGGCCTTCAATGCTCACCGTGATATAAATATGTTTATTAATATGGGAGATCTGGTGGATAACGGTGAGGCGGCCTATCAGTGGCGCCAATGGTTTAACGCTATCAGCTCCTATATGCCATCAAAAATATTTGTGCCCCTTATGGGAAATCACGAGACTTATAATCTTAACTGGAAATGCCGTATTCCCCATGCCTTTTTGAATTTTTTTGCAGTTCCGGACAATGGAAGTGCAGCCTTTCAGCGTTACTATTATTCCTTTGACTGTGGCCCGGTGCATTTTATTGTGCTGAATACTCAGTTTGAGGAGCTGGACCCTATAAAGCCTGGCCTGATGGAGGAACAGCTTCAGTGGCTACGTCAGGATGTGGCGGCTTCTGATAAGCCATGGAAGGTGGTGCTGATGCATAAGGATATTATTAATTATGATAATCTTGACAGCAGTGAGCCACTGGCAGATATAGATGAAGTGGGAAAGCGGTTTATGCCATATTTTGACGAGCTGGGAATACATCTGATTTTTACAGCCCATCAGCACACCTATAGGCGCCATGGTCATATATATAATTTCGAGCCCTCTGATCATGGACCGGTGTACATTGATACCGGGGTGGCAGGCAATTGCCGCTACAGTGTACCTCGTACCAAGAGGTTTGATAAAATTATGTTGCCTCAGCCGGAAACGGATAATTATCTGACAATTAAGGCCAGCTATGAGGACATATCAGTACAATGTTTTCTCCCTGATGGACAGTTGGGGGATTCTTTTGTATTGACTAATAGTAAACAAAAGTAACTAATTTTAAACTTTAGGGTAGTACAAAGTCCTATTTTTTTTTGAAAAATATTGTTTTTATTACTTGACATGGGTATTTGAGAGCCGTATAATGTATACACAAGGTCAGGAGAGGTGGCCTCGTCGTTTTACATAGGGAGATTACGGCGGACGTCACAGACCTAAGCAAAGGCGGATTTAAATACCGCCTTTTTCTTTTTGCTTAAAAACTTGTCAGACAATTTGAAACAATAAAATCATAAGTCAATACAAAACAATAGATGACTCTGACAATCGCTTTCACGACAAAATAGATACACACCATGTAAATAATAGGTGCGGCTCATATTATTCTTTATTTTCTTCGAATTTTGGAATAAATTTAGAACTATACTTTACAAAAATAAGGTTTGGTACTATACTCTTAACTATACAAAATGTAAATTTTGGGCAATGGAGCCCGTAACGCCGGCAGTAGCTGGAGTTGCGGTATTTTTTTGCCTTATTTCAATAGGAGGGACTATATGGATTATGGACTTATGATTAAACAGGTTAATGATTTTGTATGGGGGCCCATTATGTTGGCTCTGTTGGTGGGAACCGGTATTTTCCTTACCGTGCGGTTAAAATTTAAGCCCTGGACGAACCTTCCTTATGCCATTAAAATGATTTTGGCCAAGAAGAATTCCTCAGAGGGTGATGTTACTCCGTTCCAATCACTGATGATTGCCCTTTCCGCTACAGTGGGAACCGGTAATATTGTCGGTGTTGCTACTGCTATGGTTTTAGGTGGACCGGGGGCTCTGGTTTGGATGTGGATTTCCGCCGCCTTTGGCCTTTCCACCAAGTATGCTGAATCCGTTTTGGCAGTAAAATACCGCGAAACAAACCATCGTGGCGAAATGGCCGGCGGTCCGATGTATGCCATGAAAAATGGTATCGGAGGTTTCTGTGGTAAAACCATGGCCATACTGTTTGCGGCCTTTGCTGTTTGCGCTTCCTTTGGTATCGGCAATATGACCCAGGCCAACTCCATTGCCGCTGCCTTTCATTCCAGCTTTAATGTGGATCCGGCCTTTGTGGGGGCTATATTGGTTATTCTCACCATGGTGGTGCTGTTCAGGGGGGTACATTCTATCGGTGCTGTATCCAGCTTTGTGGTTCCTGTAATGGCGGCCTTTTATTTGGTTGTAGCGTTAGTGGTTATTATTGTCAATGCTGCCAACCTGCCAGCAGGTATCGAGGAGATATTTGTCATGGCCTTTTCTCCTGAGGCTATGGCCGGTGGCGTGGGCGGTACCGTAGTGGCCTCCATTATGTCAGCCATGCGTTGGGGCGTGGCTCGTGGTGTATTTTCCAATGAGGCGGGGCTTGGTTCTGCGCCTATTGCGGCGGCTGCGGCCCGTACAGACCATCCATCACGTCAGGGCTATGTTAATATGACCGGAACCTTCTTTGATACCATGATTATTTGCGTACTTACCGGTTTGGTTATAGCTTCCTCCGGCGCTCTTGGCACCATTGACCCGGAGACGGGTAAGGCTGTATCTGGTGCTCAGCTGACCATTTTGGCCTTTTCAACCGTTTTTGGTGAGCATGCCAGAGTTATTATTTCCTGCTCTTTGGCCTTGTTTGCCTTCTCTACCATTCTCGGTTGGGAGTATTACGGAGAAAAGGCTCTGGAATACCTGTGGGATAACCACGATCTTACAGTAATGTACAGAACAGTTTATGCCTTTGTGACCTATGTGGGTGCCACCCAGGCTCTGGATATGGTATGGGATTTTTCCGATACTGCCAACGGCCTTATGGCTATTCCAAACCTGATTTGTCTCTTATGGCTTAGCAAGGATGTGGCCAGAGAATGCTTCGATTATGAGGAGCGGGTAGCAGTTCGGGAGAAGAGGGGAGAAAAGGTAGATCTGAATCTGGAGTCCTCGGATTATGCAAAGAAGAGCTTAATTTAAAGCAACATAAAATCAGAGCAAAAAAGCTAGGGTAAATGCAGTACATGTATGTGCTGCATACCCTAGCTTTTTTATTGGATATTTCAAGCTAGCAGAGCGTTGCCTGTAGCAAGAACCCGTCACTAATTTTTTTTCTTCCCCTCATATAGTAGTAAAAATTACAACTCGCTTTGCTCTTACATGACTAGCTTCGCGTCGCTCAAACAAGTAATTTTTACTACTAATACATAGGTAAGGTAAGAAAAAGAATTTTAACGCTCCGTGTTCAACTGCTCCAGGCAATCGCTCTGCTAGCTATATCATATTGCCTCTAAAGCCTGCTTTAAGTCACTAATAAGGTCTGCTTTGTCCTCCAGCCCACAGGACATGCGCACCAGTCCTGCTGGGATTCCAGCCTCTATAAGCTGCTCCTCCGTCAGCTGACGATGGGTGGAGGTGGCAGGATTCAGACAACAGGTTCTGGCATCTGCCACGTGGGTTTCAATGGCTGCCAGCTTCAAATTCTTCATAAAGGTCTCTGCTGCCTTACGGCCACCCTTTAATTCAAAGGAAACCACGCCACAGCCACCATTTGGCAGATACTTCTGGGCCAGGCTGTTATATTTATTGCTCTTAAGTCCAGGATAATTTACGGAAACCACCTGTGGCTGACTCTCAAGGAATTCAGCTACAGCCTGGCCGTTTTCCACATGACGGTCCATACGCACGTGGAGGGATTCCAGACCAAGATTCAGCATAAAGGCACTTTGAGGGGACTGAACGCAGCCAAGATCACGCATCAGCTGAACCACGGCCTTGGTGATAAAGGCTCCCTCATTGCCGAATTTTTCTGCATAAATAAGACCGTGATAGGATTCATCAGGGGCGGTAAGCCCTGGGAACTTGTCCTTATGTGCCATCCAGTCGAATTTTCCGGAATCTATAATAGCACCGCCTACAGCTGCGCCATGGCCGTCCATATACTTAGTGGTGGAGTGGGTAACGATATCTGCCCCCCACTCTATTGGCCGGCAGTTTACAGGGGTAGGGAAGGTATTATCCACCACCAGTGGTACTCCGTGTTTGTGAGCCACTTTGGCGAATTTCTCAATATCAAGAACAGTAAGAGCAGGGTTGGCAATGGTTTCGCCGAACATGGCTCTGGTATTTTCCTTAAAGGCGGCAGACAGCTCCTCCTCGGAGGCATCTGGGGAAACGAAGGTGGCCTCTATGCCCATCTTTGCCATAGTTACCGCAATAAGGTTAAAGGTGCCGCCATAAATGGAGGAGGATGCCACAATATGGTCTCCTGCCTCACATATATTAAACAGGGCGAAGAAGTTGGCTGCCTGGCCGGAGGAAGTAAGCATGGCGGCACTGCCTCCCTCCAAGCTGCAAATCTTGGCTGCTACAGTATCGCAGGTGGGATTCTGCAGGCGGGAATAGAAATAGCCGGTGGCCTCTAAATCGAAGAGCTTGCCCATGTCCTCGCTGGTATCATATTTAAAGGTTGTGGACTGGATTATTGGTATCTGCCGTGGTTCTCCGTTGCCTGGAGTGTAGCCGGCCTGAACACATCTGGTGTTAATGGAATAATCATTTTTCATATATAAACCCCCTTTTTATGAATGAAACAAAGAGCATTGGCCGAAGCCAATGCCCTTTAAAAGTTTAGTTTAAAATTTACTGCACGTTCAGTGTAAGAGGAACGAACATGTTGGAGAGCTGTGCTCTCTGGATAACTTCCTCAGTGATAGGGTCGCCTTCGTTTACGATAACAACACCAGTTGGGGAAGTAAGAGTACGGCGGGCGGTTTTACCAAGGATAAACTTGCGCTGTCTGTCAATGGTAGTATTATTTGCCGCCTGATGCATGGAATCATGGGCTGCAACTGGTTCAGGTGCAGGTTCTTCTTCCTTAACCTCCTCAGCAGCTGGTTCTTCCTCTGGCTGAGGTTCCTCTGCAGGAGTTTCTTCCACAGGAGCTTCTTCAGCTGGTTCCTCAACTACTGGTTCTTCTTCTGGCTGAGGTTCCTCTACAGGAGCTGCTTCCACAGGAGCCTCCACAGCTGGTTCCTCAGCTACTGGCGCCTCAACTGCTGGTTCTTCAACGGCAGGAGCCTCCACGGCAACCTCAGTGGACTCAGCAGGAGCTGCACTTAATTCATTAGTTTTTTTTTCCGAATCGATGATGGTTACCTGCTTACCGAAAATGGAAATCTGATCAGAAGTGATTTCAGACAGGCTGCCATCTGATGCTTCGATTTCGCATTTTTCGATTTTGCCACCTTCACCGACATAAATCTCAACTACATTACCCTGGATAGTACCGGACTTGGTGATGGCCTTTGTGCCGATAACCTTTACGTTTTCGTCCATCATGGTCTCATAGTCACCGGCATTCTCAAGGGTGAGAATGGTTTCGCTGTTAACAACGGTTACAGCATCTTCACCGATAGCTACTACAGAAGAATATGGGAGAAGCTTTACGCCTCTGTACCAATCCTCATCCTCAATAATAATGGCAGCAATGGCACCGTTCTTGGCATCAACCAGCAGTCCCTTGCTCATGCCCAGTTCACGGCCCTCAGTGATACTGATGACTGGCAAACCGATAATTTCTACACTCTTTTTCATGGAAAAATCCTCCCTAATTATTTATCAAATAGAGCGAGCCTTTCTCTCGTTGTAGATAGACTCGATTTTTGACATATAGTCCTTTGGAATATCGAAGAATGGGGTGTCAGGCTGATTCTCTGCTATCAGCACCTCTTTGGTAGCCTCCAGATAAATCATACTGTCCTCAAACTCCGCCAGCATGTCGGGACTGTCCGCAACTGCTGGTATTTCAAGTGCATCATAGAAGCACTGAATTGCTTCATCATACCGCCCGTGATCCTTGTGGATATTGACAATTTCCAGTACAAGGAATGGGGCGTAGGCATCGTCACGATACTGCTCCAGGGCGTAATTGTAAGCCTTCAGAGCGCTGCTCCAATCAGAAGAGCCCTTTAATTCAAAGGCATAATCCAGAACATCATCCAGAGTAGCAGTATCGGCCAGCTTCTCATCCACGGAAGGTGATGGCTCAGGCTTAGGCTCAGCTTCTGGAGCTTCTTCCTCAACCACAGTTTCAACTTCTGCTTCCTTAGGAGCTTCTTCCTCGCCTACAGCCTCGATTACAGGCTCTGGAATTTCTTCCTCAACCACAGTTTCGATTGCAGGCTCTGGTTCAGCTTGACCTACAGGCTCTTGCGCTTTGTCCTTGGCAATTAAGGATTCAACTTCTTCACTGGAAAGGATAGCTGAATTGACCACTGGAACCAATTCTTCCTCAGCTGGAATAGTATCCTGCTCCTGCTGGATGTTGTCACCATTAGTGGCTTCCAGCTGCTTTCGTCGTTTGCGGATAAAGAAATGGTTAATACCGGTAATAACTATAGCCGCAATAAGAATCATGGCACCCAGAACGGTGAAACGGTATTCCGTAAGAAATGGTGCCACTGGAATTGACAGGAAATTTATCAGCAGTGCGCAAACACCGCAACCCACCAAAGCTGGAAGGCTCAAGGCCCAGTCCAGAGCACGGGCTACCTTATATACGACCAAAATGGCCACAGTCATAATGATAGCCGTCATAATAAAGAACATCAAATAAAATCACCACTATAGAATTGTAAGTATAGTCTGTGGTTATAATTTGCAGATATTATTCCCCACAATAAAAATATATTCGACAAACCACAGGAAAATCCTTTAAAATAAGCATAGGAACAATAAAAAACTGCATTTCCTTGCAGGGGATTTTCCCATTGTGTCGAATATACAGTTTTGCATTACAAATATAATTTTATCATAACAATTTAAATAATCATAGTAGGAAAGAGGTATTTTTATGCAGGAATTAAATTTGAAGGTATTAAACAAGCCAGGATTACATGCGCGTCCAGCCAAGGAACTGGTAAAATTCAACAAGGGAATTGAGTCTGATGTGGTAATTAAGTTCAATGGCAAAAGTGCCAATATTAAGAGCATGATGGCTGTTATGGCTTTGGGTGCCAAGCAGGATGCTGAGGTTACCGTTACCATTGAGGGTCCTGATGAGGCTGATGTGGCAAAGGCTGTAACTGAAATGTTCGCCAATGGTTTTGGATTCCCTGAAGAGCTGTAATTAAATACTGATCCGTGGGGGGAGGATTTTTTTATGTCAGAGAAAATTCAGGGGAATATTGCCATCCCGGGAATTGCCATCGGAAAAATAATGAAGGTGGGCCAGTCCCTCGATGGGTACATGGCAGCCTATGCTCCAGGCAGTGCAGAGGAGGAGCTTTCCAAACTGGAGGAGGCTATTGATGCAATAACTGCAGCCATTGATGAAAGTGTCGAGACCATGCGGGCCGCAGGACAGGATGAGCAGGCTGAAATTATGGAGGCCCATTCCTTTCTGCTGATGGACCCAATGCTTACTGATGGCATGAATGATAAAACCCGTGAAATGGGCCATGCTCCAAAGGCAGTTTTGGAGGCTGCCCAGGAATGTGCTGAAATGCTGGCGGGTATGGATGATGAATATATGCGGGAGCGCTCTGCCGACGTAAAGGACATTGGCCGTCGTATTGCCCGTCATCTGTTGGGAGTTAAGGAGCCGGAAATCGGGGATGAGCCGGTGGTGCTCTGCGGCTTTGAGGTGGAGCCATCTGCCATTGCCAATATTTCCGACGATAAAATTGCCGGTGTTATCATGGGACAGGGCAGTACCACGTGTCATGCCGTAATAATTGCCAAGTCACGGGCCATTACCACTGTGGTGGGGCTGGAAAACCGCGTGGAGGATATCCCTGAGGGGGCCAAGGTGTTGCTGGACGGCAATGAAGGCCTTGTGCTGGTAAATCCGTCTGAGGATGAGCTGGCCGCCTATGAGGCAAAAATTAAGGCCCAGCAGGAGGAGCAGAAGCGTCTTGATGCCCTGAAGGAGCTGCCGGCGGAAACCACTGATGGGGTAAAGGTGCAGTTGGCTGCCAACATTGGACTTCCAGAGGATGCAGAGGCTGCGGCCAAGTTTGGCAATCAGGGCGTAGGCCTTTTCAGAAGTGAGTTTCTTTTCATGGGACGTGAGAATATCCCGGATGAGGATTTGCAGTTTGAGGCTTATAAGCGGGCAATTGTGGCCTGCAAGGGTGAGACCTGTGTTATCCGTACCATGGATATTGGCGGTGACAAGCCTCTGGCCTACTTGGAAATTCCCCATGAGGATAATCCGTTTCTGGGATATCGTGCTATCCGCATAAGTTTGGAGCGCCCTGACCTTTTTATGCCTCAGCTGAAGGGAATTCTGAGAGCCGGTGTATATGGCAAGGCCGCCATTATGGCACCTATGGTAATCAGTGTGGACGAGGTAAAAGCCATTCGGGCTGCCATGGAAAAGGCCATGGAGGAGCTTGAGGCAGAGGGCAAGGAATACTCCAAGGACGTGGAGCTAGGTATTATGGTGGAAACACCGGCGGCAGCTGTAATGACTCCGGTGCTGGCAAAATATGTGGACTTTTTCAGCATTGGTACCAATGACCTGGTACAGTACACTTTGGCCGTGGACCGCGTAAATCCACAGATCAGCAAGCTCTATGATCACTTTAATCCTGCTGTGCTGCAGCTGATTTATCGCACCATTAAATCCGGTGTGGATAATGGCAAATGGGTAGGCATGTGCGGTGAAATGGCCAGCGATCCTTATGCAGCTGTTATTCTTATGGCCATGGGTATTACAGAGCTCAGCATGAGTGCCCCTTCCATTCCAAAGGTAAAGGAAAAGATTCGTTCCGTATCTATGGATGAGGCCAAGGCCCATCTTGAAAAGGTCATGGCCATGGAAACAGGTGCAGAAATTCGTGAGTATCTTCACAGCAAAATCTAAAAAACGGGACTGCTTTTGCGGTCCCTTTTTCTATTTTCAGTTGCTGTGGTATACTTCTTGTTAGGTGATAGCAGTGAGAATTTTTACAAATGATTGGGAGCAATATCTGCTTCCTGAAATGGAGAAGCCATATTATAAAGAGCTTCGCCAATTTCTTATAAATGAGTATCGCACCCGGCAAATTTTTCCGGATATGTATTCCATATTCAATGCCCTGCACTATACCAGCTTGGCGGATACCAAGGTGGTTATCTTTGGGCAGGATCCATATCATGAGCCGGGACAGGCCCACGGTCTTAGCTTTTCTGTATTGCCAAATGTGCCACCGCCACCCTCCTTGCAGAATATTTTTAAGGAGCTGGAAACGGATTTGGGCTGCAGCGTGCCGGACAATGGTTGTCTGGAGCCATGGGCAAGACAGGGAGTATTATTGCTAAACACTGTTTTGACGGTGCAGGCCCATAATGCCAATTCCCACCAGGGCAAGGGCTGGGAAACTTTTACTGACAGGATAATTTCCATTCTTAATGAGCGGGAAAAGCCTATGGTGTTTATTTTATGGGGGGCACCTGCCAGAAGGAAAAAGGCCATGATTACCAATAAGGCTCATCTTATAATTGAGTCGCCCCATCCAAGTCCCCTTTCTGCATATCGGGGATTTTTCGGCAGCCGGCCATTTTCCAGAGCCAATGAATTTTTGAAGGCCACAGGGCAGGAGCCAATCAACTGGCAGCTGCCAAATATTAAATAATATAGTCGGGCAGATGACTGGTGGATTGAAATATATGCAGCATAAATAACTTTTTACAATAGGGGAAATTGCTTGAAGCACTTGGGCGATGGGCGTTAAGAAACTATTTTTTGCATACTTACACAGCGAGAAAACATCCACTGTTTGAGCGAGTCCTGTAAGGACGACGCGAGTTTGGATTTTTCTTGCTGACTAATTAAAAGCAAAACAATAGTTTTAGCCCTGAGTCCCTTGCTGAAAGCAATACCGCTATAGTAAAAAGTAGTTAGCGGTGAAATTTTTCTGGAATTAGACAGTCTTCCATGTTTTTGTTTAAAAATAATTGTTGACAAGCTGCCACCTTTTAGATATAATTCTCGTTGTCTGAAAGATTCATAGGGGTATCGCCAAGTTGGTAAGGCACTGGATTCTGAATCCAGCATTCGTAGGTTCGAGTCCTGCTACCCCTGCCATTGAATATTATGCACCGCTGAGGCGGTGCTTTTTTGTTGTAAAAAGGAAAATATTTCTTGCATCGATTCTTTCAGAGTGATATAATTTTCAAGTCACAAGGACAAAGATAGTTTCAAATTTTCGTTTGATAACTTTCTCTGCTCCTTATGTAATAAGGAGCCAAAGACCAAAGAGGGAGGTGATTTCGTGAGAAAGTACGAAGTCATATTCATTGTTAAACCAATGGAAGAAGAGGCAACTAACGCTGTAGTTGAGAAGTTCACTAAGCTGTTTGCTGCTAATGGCGGTACTGTTGATTCCGAGGATCGTTGGGGCAAGAAGCGTCTTGCTTATGAGATCAAGGATTGTACCGAAGGCTACTATGTTCTGCTTAACGTAACTGCAGAGCCTGCTTGCGTAGCTGAAGTTGACCGTGTTATGAAGATTACTGATGATCTTCTCAAGCACATGGTTGTACGTGTAGAAGAGTAATAGTTTCGGGAGGTAAACCATGAACAAGGTTATACTGGCAGGCAGATTAGCCCGTGATCCAGAAATGCGTTATACCACTTCTGGTAAGGCAGTTGCATCATTTTCTTTGGCAGTAAATCGCCGTTTTGGCCGTAATGCCGGAGATCAGCAGCAGACTGCGGATTTTATTCCGATTATCGCTTGGGAAAAATTAGCTGAAATTTGTGGTAATAACCTCATAAAAGGAAGTCAGGTATTGGTAGAAGGTCGTATGCAGGTGAGATCCTACGATGCCCAGGACGGATCCAAGAGATACGTTACTGAGGTAGTTGCGAACGAGATCGAGTTTATGGGATCCAAGCAGCAGCGTGACCCTAATGGTGGTGGATTTGCTCCATCTCCTGCTGCAGCACCAGCTGAAGCAGCTCCTATGGGCGGTTTTGGTGGCAGCCCGGTACCAGATGACGATATTCCATTTTGATAGGAGGGAATATACTTGATTAAGCGTGATAGAAGCAGAAGACCTCGTAAGAAGGTTTGCAGTTTCTGCGTAGATAAAGTAGAAGTTATCGACTATAAGGACGTTGCTAAGCTCCGTCGTTATATCACCGAGCGTGGTAAGATTTTACCTCGTCGTATTTCTGGCAACTGCGCAAAGCATCAGCGTCAGGTTACCGTAGCTATTAAGCGCGCACGTAACATCGCTTTGTTGCCATTTACTGCTGAATAATAGTAGATATTAAAGGGATGTGAACAAATGAGAAATCATTTTTCACATCTTTTTTTTTTGAGGTAATCTGTATGGCAACCACAGAAAGATTAATTAAGGATATAACACGGGAACGGCGTTTTCATTTCCGTTTATTTATAGAAGGAATTATTGTAGGTGTTTTTGCAGGCTGTGTTATCGCCCTGTTTAGATACCTTTTGGGGGCATCTGAAATCCTGCGCCCTTTGATTTATAACATGGTAGCTGACAGCTTCAGGGCCGGTGATTATTCATTGACCCTGTTATACGTTGCTGCCTTTGTAATAATTGGCTGGCTGCTTATGAAGATAGTTCGGAATGAGCCTATGTGTACCGGTAGCGGTATTCCCCAGATAAAGGGAATTCTCATGGGGCGCATGAATATGCGATGGCTGTCAGTGTTGGTTTCCAAGCTTATTGGTGGTGTACTGGCTATCGGCGCCGGTTTGTCATTGGGCCGTGAGGGACCCAGTGTTCAGCTGGGGGCCTGTGTGGGGCAGGGAGTGAGCCGCAGACTTATCAGAACCCGTTACGAGGAACGCATCCTTATGACTGCCGGTTCAGGAGCTGGCTTGGCTGCAGCCTTTAATGCACCCTTGGCCGGTGTGATTTTCGGTTTGGAGGAGCTCAACAAGAGCTTTTCGCCGGTTCTTCTTATGGCTTCCATTACAGCGGCGGTTACTGCCACCACCGTTACACAGGTGATTTTTGGGGCGGGCCCGGTATTTCATATTGGTGATCTTGCAATTTTCCCCTTAAATATGTTTGGCATCCTTATCTTATTAGGTGTTTTTATTGGCCTGTTGGGGCGTATTTTTAACCCGTCCCTGCTTTTTTCCATGAATACCTATGATCGTTTGGGACTAAGCGGCATTAAGCGTCCCCTGCTGCCTCTTTTGTTGGCGGCGGCTCTGGGCTTTATTTTGCCTGATATTTTAGGGGGTGGCAATCGGTTGGTGGATGCCCTTTCCCATAATTGGTATCCCCTTTATTTTCTCATGATATTATTTTTGGGAAAATTCCTCTTTACCATGGTGTGCTTTGGTTCCGGGGTGCCGGGAGGCATATTTCTGCCTATGCTGGTGCTGGGGGCCGCGGGAGGCGCGGTATTTGGCAGTGTGCTGGCAAGTTGGGGTATATTGCCCTACATATATGTAGGGGATATTATCGTCTTTGGTATGGCGGCGTATTTTGCAGCGGTGGTAAAATCTCCTATTACAGGCAGTGTCCTTATTATGGAAATGACAGGCTCCTTTCACCATCTGCTGGCCCTTATATGCGTATCTATGACAGCCTATCTGGTGGCGGACCTTACAGGGGGTAAGCCTGTATATGAGGAGCTGTTAAACCGTGCCATCAGGCTAAAGGAAAAGGCTCATGGAATAGGGACTAATTCTGCTGGACGGCGTATAGCCCTGGAGCTGGTTGTCAGCTCCGGCAGCATGGCCCATAAGGCACTGATTAAGGACATTAAATGGCCGGAGCAAACCGTTGTTATCGACATAAAAAGAGGACTACAGCGTATAAACCCAATGGAAGATGCCCGACTTTATGCAGGGGATTTTGTGTATTTGTTAACGAATGATACAGATATTTCCCTTCTAAAAGAAATGATAGAAAAGGAATCTACCCCTAAGCGTTAAAAAATAAATTTTTTTAGTTGTATTATTTTTTGAAATTTCGTGCAAAAGAATATGAAATATGATAAAGTAATAGCTGGAAAATAGGACTCATTTAGGATTTTCATCCGTGACTATATTATTTTGAGTGTAAGGACGTGGGATAGATGTTTTTGGAAGAGCGTCAGGAAAGCATAATGAATTTGCTTAATACTGAGGGCAAGGTTCGGGTTAAGGAGCTTAGTGCCAAGTTTAATGTTACAGATGACTGTATCCGTAAGGATTTAGGGTCCCTGGAAAAGCAGGGCCGACTTAAGAGAACCTATGGCGGAGCAGTGGCTATCAGAGAAAATATTCACGCCATAGAGGTAAGCAAGCACAAGGGGTCCGATGTGGATGCCAAGCGTCGCATTGCCCAGGCGGCAGTTAAGCTCATACACGAGCACGATATGGTTTTTTTGGATATTTCCACCAGTAATCTGGCCATTGCGGAATTGCTGATAAAGGACCAGCGGGAGCTTACCATTGTTACCAATATGATTGATATTCTGATTATTTTGGCCCGTCATCCAAGGATTCGCGTCATCTTTGCCGGTGGTAAGATTAACAAGAGCCGTGATGGCTTCTGGGGCGGCATGACCATGGATTTCATTTCCCATTTAAAGCCGGATATTGCCTTTGTAGGTGCTGTAGGGGTAGATGTAATGGAAAACAGCGTATCCACCTACGATATTGAGGATGGTATCAACAAATCCAGAATCATTCGGGTGAGCAAGCGGGCCTACGTTGTAGCTGAGGCCAAGAAGCTCAGCACCGACGGCAATTATAACTACGCCACTTTGGACACACTGTCCGGTCTGATTACCGACGCCCTGCCAGATGAGAAAATCCGTAAGGCGGCGGCTGACTATGGCGTGGACATTATTGTTCCATAAAAATTTTCAAGGAAGTAATATGACAAATAGTAATACAAACCAGTTTAAGGACTGGAATAATTATTATAATCTTATATTCAAGGGGCTGAAGGTATTTCTTTTTTATCTCTCAGTCCTTTCTCTTTGCCGCGTGATATTTATCGGCCTTCTTCAGGATTACATGGGTGCTGATGCAGGCTCTGCTGATATATGGCTGGCCCTTTTTGGCGGTACCCGTTTAAGTATACAGACGGCTGGCCTTATGACTGTGGTGGTGGGACTGCCATCAGCTGTGGTGGCTGTTTTCAGCAGAAAAGGTGGCAAAATACTATTTAAGGTATTAAGCACCGTAACGGCGTCTGTTACCATGATATTGTTCTTTGCCAGTATACCCTATTACCATCAGTTCCATTCAAGATTTCATCAGATGCTGTTTAATACTGCCAACGATGATGTTTATGCCCTTTTTGTGTCCCTGGTGCAGGAATTTAATCTGCCACTAAGGCTTGCCGGGGCTTTACTGGTGTCCTTTGTGGTGTGGTGGTTGCTGAATAGATTTCTTGCGTTCCAGTTTACGGAACATCTGGGGATAAAGGGCAAGCTGACCTCATGGGGAACGGCTGGTATTTGGGCAGAGAAAATATTGGTAATAGCCATCTTTTATCTGGTGGCTCGCCTTGTATTCTTCGGTGGCAGTCTTAGCTGGGAAAATTCTGTCAGCTGGGAAAATGCAGGTATTACCAGGGATGCCTTTTTGAATGAGGCGATTTTGGACGATTATCAGGCTATTTATCGTGGGTACCGTATGAACGGGCGGTTACTGTCCTCTGAGGGATTGGACTTTA